>DAOPLW010000176.1:0-3486 GCA_035391945.1 Oscillospiraceae bacterium
CGCGGACTGCGCCGCGCAGCCGCCCCGCCTCGAGGCGCGGTTTCAATATTACGACGCGGTCGAGGCCCTCGCCCGCGCGGAACTGGAAAAGCAGGCCTGCCTCTCCGTCTCCGACCTCGCCGTCGGAGGGGACGAGCTCCTCGCCGACGGCTGTCCGCCGGGCCCGGCGGTCGGGCGCGTCCTGCGGCGCCTTCTGGAGCTGGTCTGGGACGAGACGCTTCCCAACGAGCCCGCCGCGCTGCGTCTGGCGGCGCGGGACCTGATCCGGGCGGAGCGCGAAACCTGAACCGCGCCGCCGAAAAAATCTCCCTGCGGGGACGCGATTTTCAGTATAAAGGGAAAGGAACGATCATCCGTCAATGAACTATTTTGAGGAGGCTCTGCGGCTCCACAGCGAGCACCGGGGCAAAATCGAGATCCACAGCAAAATCCCGGTCAAAGACCACGACGCCCTCTCCACGGCCTACACGCCCGGCGTGGCGGAGCCCTGCCGCCGCATTCACGAGAACCGGGACGACGTCTACACCTACACGTCCAAGGGCAACTTCGTGGCCGTCGTCACCGACGGCACGGCGGTTCTGGGGCTCGGGAACATCGGTCCGGAGGCCGCGCTTCCGGTCATGGAGGGCAAATGCCTGCTCTTCAAGGAGTTCGGCGGCGTGGACGCCTTTCCGATCTGCCTGGACACCACCGACACGGAGGAGATCATCCGGACCGTGCGCCGCATCGCGCCGGTCTTCGGCGGGATCAACCTGGAGGACATCGCGGCCCCCAAGTGCTTTGAAATCGAGACGCGCCTGCAAAAGGCGCTCGACATCCCCGTTTTTCATGACGACCAGCACGGCACGGCCATCGTCGTCTCCGCGGCGCTTCTAAACGCGCTCCGGGTCGTCGGCAAGCAGCTCCCCAACGTGAAGATCGTTCTAAACGGCCCCGGCGCAGCCGGCACGGCCATCATCTATATGCTTCTGGCGCTGGGCGCGCGCAGCATCACCGCCTGCGACACGAAGGGCATTCTGCACATGGACCGCCCCGGCCTCACGCCGCACAAGGCGGCCCTGTGCGCCGTCACCAACCCGAACGGACTCACGGGCGGACTCCCGGAAGCCGTCCGCTCGGCGGACGTTTTCATCGGCGTGTCAGCGGCGGGCGTCCTTACGGGCGACATGGTCCGCACGATGGCGAAGGACCCCGTCGTCTTCGCCATGGCGAACCCCGTTCCGGAAATTCCGTATGAGGAAGCCGTCGCCGCGGGGGTGGCGGTCATGGGGACCGGCCGGAGCGATTACCCCAACCAGATCAACAACGTTCTCGCCTTCCCGGGTGTCTTCAGGGGCACGCTCTCCGTGCGCGCACGGGAAATCAACACCGAAATGAAAACCGCAGCCGTGTACGCGCTCTCCGGCCTGATCTCCGACGAGGAGCGCCGGAGCGGATACATCATTCCCGACCCCTTCGATCCCCGCGTGGCGGAGACGATCGCCGCGGCCGTGGCGGAGGCCGCCCGCAGGAGCGGCGCGGCAAGGATATGAGAGAGATCGACGCCCGGGCGGTGACGGAGGCGGTGGGCCGCCTTTCGATCGAGGCGTGCTGCGTCCTGCCGGAGGACGTGAGGCGCGCGATCTCCGCGGCGGCCGCCGCGGAGACGTGGCCGGGCGCCCGGGAGATCCTGGGCGACATCGGGGAAAACATCGCGCTCTCCGCGCGCGCGTGCGTCCCGCTCTGCCAGGACACGGGCCTGACCACCGTCTTTCTCGAACTCGGGCAGGACGCGCACATCACCGGCGGGGGGCTTTACGACGCCGTGCAGGAGGGCGTCCGCCGCGGCTATACGGAGGGGTACCTCCGCAAGTCCGTGGTGCGGGACCCCATCTCGCGCGTCAACACCGGCGACAACACGCCGGCGACCGTCTACACGGACATCGTCCCCGGTGACGCGCAGCGCGTCACCGTCTGCCCCAAGGGCGCGGGGAGCGAAAACATGTCGCGGCTGGGGATGCTCACGCCCGCCATGGGTCTGGAGGGCGTCAAAGCCTTCGTTCTGGACACCGTGCGCGGGGCGGGCGGGAACCCCTGCCCGCCGACCGTGGTGGGCGTCGGCCTGGGGGGCTCCTTCGACTCCGCGCCGCTTCTCGCCAAGAAGGCTCTCCTGCGCAGCCTGGACGCGCCGCATCCCGACCCCTTTTACGCGGCGCTCGAGGACGAGCTTCTCACCGCGCTCAACCGGTCCGGCATCGGGCCGCAGGGCTTCGGCGGGCGCACAACGGCGCTGCGCGTGCTCATCAACGCCGCGCCGACCCACATCGCGATGCTGCCCGTGGCCGTCTGCATCAGCTGCCACGCGGCGCGGCACGCATCGGCGGTCCTGTAGCGGAAGGAGGGTGCAGCGTGGCAACGATATCAATTACCGCCCCGTTTGACGAAAAAACCGCCCGCAGCCTGCGCGCGGGCGACCGGGTGCTCCTCTCCGGCACGGTCTACACCGCGCGCGACGCGGCGCACAGACGCATCTGCGAGGCGCTCGACCGGGGCGAAGCGCCGCCCTTCGACCTTACGGACGCGGTCATCTACTACGTCGGCCCCGCCCCCGCGCGGCCGGGCGCGGTCATCGGCTCCGCGGGTCCCACGACGAGCTACCGCATGG
Organism: Oscillospiraceae bacterium; assembly: GCA_035391945.1. Taxonomy (GTDB): domain Bacteria; phylum Bacillota; class Clostridia; order Oscillospirales; family Oscillospiraceae; genus DAOPLW01. Next base: position 2,645 of record DAOPLW010000176.1, read on the forward strand.
ACGCCTACGCGCCGCGCCTCATGGAACACGGCCTGCGCGGCATGATCGGCAAGGGCCCGCGCTCGGACGCCGTGGCGGAGGCCATGGCGCGGTATGGCGCGGTCTACTTCGCCGCCACGGGCGGCGCGGGGGCGCTTCTGGCGCGGTGCGTCACCGCCTCGGAACCCGTCGCGTGGCCGGACCTGGGCAGCGAGGCCGTCCGGCGGCTGACGGTAAAGGACCTGCCTCTTACCGTGGCGCTGGACACGGAGGGCCGCGACCTCTACCGGCTGGGCCCCGCCGCCTACCTCGCGAGCCTGTAACCGAAACGCCCGGTGCGGGGTGGTAACATAGCAGCCTGCCGAAAAGCCAAAAGGCTTTTCGGCAGGCTGTTTTATACGTTTCCTGAAACGGCGCAACATGTTTTAATACCCGGCTTGATCAAACGCGAGAGAAGGCGATAGGTTTCTTCCCCGCCGGCCCCCCTCGGTCAGGCGTTTTTAGCGGCCTGAGGGTTCCCGCTCCGCTTCCCGCGGCGCGCGGGGCTCTTCAAAACGCCGTCCTGCCGCCGCCGGCGAGATGGTTCGTGTCGTTGAGGGTCAGGATCTTCGCCGGCGCACCGGGCGTGCGCCGCAGGATGCTCAGGCCGGTGTTCCCGATATCGAAGCTGCGGGAATACTCAAGCGGGATCTCCGTGAGCGCGCAGACGAGCGCCTTGAGGCTCACGCCGTGCGCCACCACGGCCACGTCGCCCTCCGCTCCGTCCAGAATCGGAAGGAGTGCCGCCTCCGCGCGCCGCTGCACCCGGCGCACCGACTCGCCGCCCGGAATGACGAGGTCCACGTCCCCATCGAGAAAGCGGC
>DAOPLW010000177.1:0-3454 GCA_035391945.1 Oscillospiraceae bacterium
CTTTTTGCCTGTTCTCAGTCCATAATCTCGACCGAGGCTTTCTGGTTCGAGCGCTGCGCCACCGAGCGGATGAGGATGCGGATCTCCTTGGCGATCCGGCCCTGCCGGCCGATGACCTTGCCCATGTCCTCCGGCGCGACCCGGAGTTCCAGCACGATCTCGTCGCCGCTCTGCGTCTCCGTGACGCTCACGGCGTCCGGCGCGTCCACCAGGCTCTGCGCAATGTAGGTGAGCAGCTCTTTCATCGATATGCCCTCCATCTCAGATCGCGCCAGTCTTCTTCAAAAGCGCCTTCACGGTCTCCGTGGGCTGCGCGCCCGTCTTGATCCATGCCTGCGCGCGCTCCGCGTCGATCTTGATCGCCGCGGGTTCCGCCTGCGGGTCGTACGTGCCGATCTCCTCAATGAAACGACCGTCGCGGGGGTACCGGGAATCCGCGACCACGATCCGGTAGAAGGGATTCTTCTTGGCACCCATTCTGCGAAGTCTGATCTTAACCATTTCTTTTCACCTCCGTAATTCCCGAGGATGGAAATTCCCCGTATTGCCTTCTATCTGTTGCGTCAAACACGCGAACATTCCTTACTGGAACGGGAACCGGCCGCCGATGCCGGGCAGTCCCCCCATGCCGGGTGGCAGTCCCTTCATCCCCTTGCGGCGCATGGCGCGCGAGAGGCCTCCGCCGGTCATCTGCTTCATCATGCTCTGCATCATGTCGAATTGCTTGAGGAAGCGGTTGATGTCCACGACCCCCGTGCCGCTCCCGGCCGCGATGCGTTTTTTGCGGCTGTTGTTGAGAAGCGACGGGTTTTCGCGCTCGGCGGGCGTCATCGAGAGGATGATGGCCTCCACACGCTTTAGAGCCTTCTCGTCGAGGTTTGCGCCGGAAAGCGCCTTGCCGGCGCCGCCCGGGAGCATCGCCGCGATCTCCTGCATGCTCCCCATGCCCTTGAACTGCACGAGCTGGTCGTAAAAATCCGCCACGGTGAAGCGGTTGGATTTGATTTTCTTCGTGAGCGCCGCGGCCTTCTCCGCGTCGTACTGCTGCTCGGCCTTCTCGATGAGCGTGAGCATATCGCCCATGCCGAGAATGCGCGAGGCCATGCGCGCGGGGTGGAACGCCTCGATCTGGTCGAGCTTCTCGCCGGTTCCCGCGAACTTGACTGGCTTGCCCGTCACCGCGCGCACCGAGAGAGCCGCGCCGCCTCTCGCGTCGCCGTCGAGCTTGGTGAGCATCACGCCGTCGACTCCCAAAGCGTCGTTAAAGGCGGAAGCCGCGTTCACCGCGTCCTGCCCCGTCATGGCGTCCACGACGAGGAGGATCTCGCTGGGCTTCACGGCGTCCTTGATGTTCCGAAGTTCCGTCATGAGCGCCTCGTCGATGTGGAGGCGGCCGGCGGTGTCGAGGAACACGATGTCGTTGCCGTGCTTTTTCGCGTGCTCCACGCCGGCTCTGGCGATGTCCACAGGGTCTGCCTGCCCCATCTGAAAGACCGGAATGTCCAGCTGCGCGCCCACGACTTCGAGCTGTTTGATGGCGGCGGGCCGGTAAACGTCGCAGGCGACGAGGAGCGGCCGGCGGCCGTTCTGCTTTCTCATAAGCCCCGCGAGCTTCGCGCCGTTCGTGGTCTTGCCCGCGCCCTGGAGCCCCACGAGCATCACGACGGTCGGGGGCGACGGCGCGGTGTTCAGCTTCGCGTTTTCACCGCCCATGAGAGCAATGAGCTCGGCGTTCACGATCTTGACGATCGTCTGCGCGGGCGTCAGGCTCTCCAGTACGTCCGCGCCGGAGGCTTTCTCGGTGACCGCTTTTACAAAGTCCTTCACGACCTTGTAGCTCACGTCCGCCTCGAGCAGGGCCAGCCGAATTTCGCGCATGGCTTCCTTCACGTCGGCCTCGCTCAGGCGTCCCTTGCCGCGCAGGCGCTTAAACGCCGCGCTCAGTTTTTCCGTCAGTCCCTCAAACGCCATTTTTTACTCCTTGAGCCCTTCGATTGCGCCCAGCGCGCGTTCGCACAGCACGCGGATGCGCTCGTCCTCGTACTGACGGCGGTTGATCGTGGCGATCTCCTCGAGTGATTCCTGCACGACCTTTACGCTCGGAAAACGCTCCCGGTAGCGCCGGATGATCCCGGTCTTGTCCTCCATCTCCTCGAGCACGCGCTCCGCGCGCACGATCACGTCGCGCACGCCCTGGCGGGTGATGCCGTAGTTTTCCGCGATCTCCGCGAGCGAGAGATCGTTGTTATAGTAGAGGTCGAAAAATTCGCGCTGCCGCTCCGTGAGCAGGTCCCCGTAAAAATCGTAGAGCATCGTCATGCGGTACGCCTGGTTTTTCATCGCGGCACCTCCATCTGTAAAGTTCATATGCTTTACAATGGCACCATGATACAGGATATTCCCGCATTTGTCAAGCAGAAAACGCCGGCCGCGCCGGCGTTTCCCGGCTCACTCCAAAAGGCTTCCCGTCTCCCCCGGGCAGGGAATGGCACATATAAATCTTTGGTAACTAATTTATTGCAGATCGTGTTACCAGTTCGCTGTCTATCTGCTATTTAGCAAATGAAAACGCCCTGCCGCCGCCATGGCTAAACGCCGCGTAATTTTTTGAAATCACCGCGCGCCGTCTTCCGCCGAACGGGTTTCATAAAGCGAGGCTTCCGGGAACAAAGTTCCCGGAAGCCTCGCAATTGGGCAACGTCTGCCGCCCGGCAGACGGACGCGGCGCGTCCGTCAAGCCGCTCTTCCGGACGGGCCCCGCCCGATTTACCGCACGGGAAGCGCGCGGAGGGCATATCCGCCGCCCCCCGGGGCTCTGCCGCCGCGCGGACAATTACTCCTCGTATAGGGCACGCATGCCCTTATAGGTCATATAGCAGTCGAATTTCGCGACCGTTTCGTAAGGCGCGTGCATGGAGAGGACGGGCACGCCCGCGTCCAGCGTGTCGATGTTGCGGTTGGCCATAAAATGCGCCACCGTGCCGCCGCCGCCCTGGTCGACCTTTCCCATCTCGGCCATCTGCCAGGTCACCTGCGCGCCGTCGAAAAGCGCGCGGATCTTCGCCACGACCTCCGCCGAGGCGTCGGACGCCCCGGACTTGCCACGCCCGCCGGTATATTTGCACAGACCGATGCCGTAGTTGAGGCGCGCGCTGTTGCGGCGCTCATAGACCTCCGCAAAGGCGGGGTCGAACGCCGCGGTGACGTCCGCGGAGAGGCAGAAGGAGTTCTCCAGGCAGACCCGCGGCGCCGCCTTCTGCGCCTCGCACAGGTCGGAAACGAACGTGTCGAACGCCGCGCTCTGCATGCCGGAGACGCCTTCGGAACCGATCTCCTCCTTGTCCACAAGGAGGCACATCGCGGTCTTTTTCACTTTCCCCGCGTCCAGCAGCGCCGCAAAGGACGCGTAGGCGCACACGCGGTCGTCGTGGCCGTAGGCGCCGATCATGGAGCG
>DAOPLW010000178.1:0-3395 GCA_035391945.1 Oscillospiraceae bacterium
GCTTCCCCGCACCTACCTCTTTGCGGAGGACGCCGTGCGTTCCCGCGTGCAGCGGGCTATCGGGCGCGGGAAGGTGGACGTCTTCGTCTCCGTGGAGCACGGCGAGGGAAGCGACGTGCACATCAGCCTCAACCGCCCCGTGGCGGAGGGTTATCTGGAGATCGTGCGCGCTATTGAAAAGGAGTATGGACTCCGCAGCGACCTCACCGCCGCGGCGCTCTCCCGCTTTCCGGACGTCTTCCGCGTAGAGCGGGAAGAGACGGACGCGGACACGATGACCCGGGACCTGTGCGTTGTGACCGAGGAGGCGGTTACCGCCTTCAACGCCATGCGCGCGCGGGAAGGCTCCCGTCTGGCAGGCGACCTTCTGGGCAAGCTCGACAATCTTGCCGCGCTCGCCGAAACGGTGGCCGCCCGCTCGCCCGTGACCGTCGCCGAGTACCGCGCGCGGCTGGAGCAGCGCATGCGCGACGTGCTTGCCGACACGAACATCGACGAGGGCCGGATTCTCATGGAGGCGGCTCTCTTTGCCGATAAGACCGCCGTGGACGAGGAACTCGTTCGCCTTGAGAGCCACTTCTCGCAGGTACGGGGCCTCCTCGCCGCCGGCGGGACCGTCGGCCGGAAGCTGGATTTCCTCGTGCAGGAGCTCAACCGTGAAGTCAACACCATCGGCTCAAAGGGGAACGATCTGGAGATCGCCCGTTTGGTTGTGGAAATGAAGGCCGAGATCGAAAAGGTCCGCGAACAGGTCCAGAATCTGGAATAACGTTGGGAGGCAAGGACATGAAGCTTATCAACATCGGCTTCGGCAACCTGGTCTCCGCCGCGCGGCTGGTGGCCATCGTCAGCCCGGAGTCGGCGCCCATCAAGAGGATGATCCAGGAGGCCCGCGAGCGGGGACGGCTCATCGACGCCACCTACGGCCGGCGCACGCGCGCAGTCCTCGTCATGGACAGCGATCATATCGTCCTCTCCGCCGTGCAGCCGGAGACGGTGGCCGGCCGTGCCGCCGTCCGGGAGAACGAGGAGGAGGGCGAATGAGGCGGGGCGAACTCATCGTGATTTCCGGCCCTTCCGGCGTCGGAAAGGGTACCGTGGTCGCCGAGGTGCTGCGCCGCAGGCCGGACATCCATTTTTCAGTCTCCTACACGACCCGGCCCGCGCGGCCCGGCGAGGTGGACGGTAAAAATTATTACTTTGTCTCCCGCGAGACCTTTCTGGATATGATAGCGCGGGGAGACTTTCTGGAATATGTCGAGTATGTGGGCAACTTCTACGGTACCTCGCTGCGCCAGATCGAGGAAAACATCTGCGCCGGCACGGACGCGCTCCTGGAGATCGAGGTGCAGGGCGCGGCCAAGGTGCGCGCGCGCTGCCCGGACGCGGTGCTGATCTTCATCGCGGCGCCATCCTTCCGGGAACTGGAACACCGGCTGCGCCACCGCGGGACGGACAGCGAGGAGCGCATCGCGCGCAGGCTCGTGACCGCGCACCGGGAATACGAGGAGGCCGTCCGCTACGATTACATCGTCGTCAACGACCATGTGGAGGACGCGGCGGACGACATCCTGGCGATTCTGCGCGCCGAATGCTGCAAATCCTCCAAGCGTCTGGGGCTGGTAGCCCATGATACGGATATTTCTGCTTCAGAAAAGGAGTGAACGGATATGCTTTATCCTGCCATGAAAGACCTGCTCGGCCATGTGAACAACCGCTACCTGCTGGTGAACGTCATTGCGCGGCGCGCGCGCCAGATCGCGCTGGAGTCCGAGAGGGACGGGGAACCGCTGGACGAGAAGCCCGTGAGCATTGCCATCGAGGAGATTGCCGGCGGAAAGCTCACGGCCAGCATCAAGCAATAGCTGCCTTGGGGCGGACACGTCGGTGTCCGCCCGTGTCCGCGATGGAGAGGAGGAAGCGGCGTGGAAATCCTGATCGCGAAGGTCGCCGTCTCCGCCGCGACCTATGCCATCGACAGGCCTTACGACTACCGCGTCCCTGCCGGGATGGAGCCCCGGGCCGGGATGCGCGTGCTCGTCCCGTTCGGGCAGGGGAACCGCCATGCGGAGGGGCTGGTCCTCTCCGTGACGCGGGGGGACGCCGGACCGCGGACGAAGCCGCTTCTGGCGCTTCTGGACCGCGAGCCGGTGCTCGACGCTGCGCTTTTGCACCTGGCGCTCTGGATGCGTGAGCGATGCTTCTGCACCGTGTACGACGCCGCGCGCGCGATGCTGCCCGCCGGGCTTCTCTTTTCGCTTCACGACCGCATCGCGCTCAAAGAGGACGTTTCCCGGGAAACGGCCTATGCCGCGGCCGGGAAATCCGGGCGCGCCGCCGCGCTCCTCGATTTGCTCTACAATGCGGGCGGCGGCGCCGAACGCGGCGCCGTCCACGCCGCCTTCGGCGCTTCGGACCCGAATCCGGCCCTGCGCCGGCTGATGGAGGCCGGAGTCCTCTCGGTCGAGACGCACGCCGCGCGCGGCGTGGGGGATAAGACCGTGCAGGTTGCAAGCCTTGCCGTCTCGCCGCAGGAGGCCCTCGCGGCCGTCTCCAAACGGCGCGGTGCGGCTCCGCTGCGGTACGCCGTGGTGGAGCTTCTCGCCACGGTTGGAAGCGCCGCAGTTCCGGACGTGTGCTACTTCACCGGCGCCTCCGCCGCGACCGTGCGGGGCCTCGCAAAAAGCGGTCTTGTGCTCATCGAGAAGCGTGAGACGCTGCGCCGCCCGGATTACGGCCGCCTCGCGGAAGCCGGGCCCGTGACGCTCAACGGTGAGCAGCAGGCGGCCTTCGAAGGCATCCGCGCGCTCATGGGCCGGGAAGAGGCCGCCGCCGCGCTTCTCTGGGGCGTGACGGGAAGCGGCAAGACGCAGGTCTATTTGAGCCTCATCGAAGACACGCTCGCGCGCGGGAAAACGGCGATCCTGCTCGTCCCGGAGATCGCGCTCACGCCGCAGCTCCTGCGCATCTTCGCCGCCCGCTTCGGCGACACAGTGGCCGTTCTCCACAGTTCGCTCCGCTCCGGCGAGCGCTACGACGAATGGAAGCGCATCCGCGCGGGGGACGCGCGCGTCGTCATCGGGACGCGCTCCGCCGTCTTTGCGCCGGTCCGGAACCTTGGCATCCTGATTCTCGACGAGGAGCAGGAGCCGACCTATAAATCCGAACAGATTCCGCGCTACCACGCGCGGGACATCGCCAAGTACCGCTGCGTCCAGGAAAAAGCGGTGCTGCTCCTCGGCAGCGCCACGCCCGCCGTGGAGAGCTTTTACCGGGCGAGAACCGGCGTCTACCACGCCTTTTCCATCGCAAAGCGGTACAACGAGCGGGCGCTCCCGCAGGTGATGATCGCCGATCTGCGCGAGGAGCTGCGCGCCGGAAACGGCGGCACGGTC
>DAOPLW010000179.1:0-3390 GCA_035391945.1 Oscillospiraceae bacterium
CTCCGTGCGCAGGGGTTCGAGTTCGTCACCGTGTCGGAGCTCTTCGCGTCGAAGGGCATCGAGCTGAAAAACGGCTGCGCCTACGACAGGGCGGGCGGCTAAACGCGGTCCCGGTCCTCCGCTCCGGCCTGCAAAAACTGTGCCGGTCTGCCAAAAACTGTTCCGGCCGGAGGATCTGGCAGAAAAGAAACCGGGAAAGAAAACCGCCGGGTTGTCCTTCCCGTTCCATCAAACCGTTTTTTGAGACGTTTTGCGCCGGTCCCAAAAATGCGCCCCGGCTTGCCGGAAAAGCCTTTCGGTTTCTCCGGCAAGCCGGGGCGGGCGGCTTTCGGCCGCCCGCCTGATTGGTTTTGGTCCTTTTTTGTCCGTCTCACAGAGGTTTTCCGCCGCGGACGGCAACCCATATTCTAACCCGTCCGGAGGGGAATTCACGTCCCCGCAGGAGATCGCCGCCCGCGGATGCGTGTCCGCGGGCGCTTCCGCCGTGCGAAAGCGAGGGGGATATCGAAGCCGGGCGAAACCCGGCTTCGTATCTAAGGGAGACGAAGTCCCCCTTAGACGTTCCTTCACCCCGCCATGAAAAGCGTCCGGAGCATCCGGTGGAAGATTCCGCCGACCGTCAGGCGCGCCACGTCCGTGTCGGCCACCAGCTGCGCCGTGGCGATCACCTCGCCGTCGAGCGTCAGCGTCACTTCGCCCAGCGGATCTCCCGCCTTGACGGGCGCCTGCACGGATTCGGTGAGTGTGACGCTCTTCTCAATGCGCGGCTGGTCCTCCTTCGGCACGACCACCGACGCCGCGTCCCCCAGAACGGGCTGCACGGTCTTCTGCGTGCCCAGGGACACCGTTACCGGCGGCAGCGCCTCGTCCGGCGTGAGGCTCACAAGCGCGAAGTTGGCAAAGCCGTAATTGAGGAGCGCCTTCGCGTCCTCGAACCGCTCGGCGGAGGAGGGCGCCTTGAGAATCACCGCGATGAGCTCCATGCCGCCCCGCTCGGCGGAAGCGGACAGGCAGTGGCCCGCGCTCGGCGTGTAGCCGGTCTTGAGCCCCGTCGTCCCGTCGTAATAGCGCACGAGTTTGTTCGTGTTGGCCAGCCCGAATTCGCCGTTGCGAAGGCTGTCGATCCAGATGGTCGTGTAGTCGCGGATGAGCTCGTGCCCCAGAAGCTCCCGGGACATGATCGCGATGTCGCGCGCGCAGGAGTAGTGGTTCGCGTCGTCGGTGAGCCCGGTGCAGTCGACAAAGTGCGTCTCGGTCATGCCGAGTTCCGCCGCGCGCTCGTTCATGCGGGCGACGAAGGCCTCCTCGCTCCCCATGAGCTGTTCGGCGAGGGCGACCGACGCGTCGTTTCCGGAGACGACCACGGTGGCCTTGAGCAGGTCGTGCACGGTCATCTGCTCGTTTTCTTCCAGATAGACCTGCGAACCGCCCATGGAGGCCGCATGGGCGCTGACGGTCACGGTGTCGTGGAGCGAGAGCCGCCCGTCGTCGATAGCCTCCATGATGAGGAGCAGCGTCATCACCTTCGTGACGCTCGCCGGTTCGAAGTGGGCGGTCGCGTTCTGCTCGTAAAGAATGGTCCCGGTGGAACGCTCCATGAGGAGCGACGCGCCCGCGCCGGATTGCGGTGCCTGGGCCACGGCCCCGGCCGGTATCAGGAAAAGGCAGACGGCAAGCGTCCAGGCGGTCGCCGCCGTAAAGAGTTTTTTCATAGAGAGACCCCCTGAAATTTCATAGCCTTGACAGGCGCTCGGTTCCTGCTAAAAGGATGTGGAGCCGGGCGCGTTCCTATGCGGGGGCGCGGCAGGAAAAAACGCGAAACGGCGCGGAAATTTTTGCGCGGCGGAATTTGGCACGCAGGCGCGCCGGAATGCCGGGTCCGCGCCGACGGAAATCAACGTCTGAAAGCGCGGAATTTTTTGACGCGCAGGCGCGCCGGAATGTCCGCTTCCGCAGAACGGGGGCCGCCTCCTCCGTCATGCGCAACAAAGATGCCCGCGCGCAAGCGCGCCGGCGGTCCGCCGCTTTCCGCAAGCCGGTGCCATACGCTCTGTCCCCTCTCCGTTTGGAGAAACGATGGGAAATCCGCCCCGCGCCGCGCTCGAATCATCACTTTCGTCAAAAAAAGAAGGTTGACAACAAATTTTACCAATGGTATAACATTGTTATGTCATAACAATGTTATGTTACAAAAATTTTTTATCTCTAGAATATTACCGCACGCGCATCCTATATATTTTTATGGGTTGAAAAATGGACAGGTAAGACAGGAGAGGAGTGGGAAAGAACATGGCAAAACCGTTGGAAGGGATGAAAATCGTCGAAATTGCAAACTTTGTGGCGGCGCCGGCGGCTTCGCGCCTGCTGGCCGACTGGGGGGCGGAAGTCATCAAAATTGAAGCCCTGGGCGGGGACCCGAACCGCTTCATGGGCACGCTCAACCGGATGCCCGGGGAGGACGGCGCGAACCCGACGTTCGACACGACCGCGATGAACAAGAAGCTCGTGGCGCTCGACCTGAAAAAGGAGGCGGGGAAAAAGATTTTGTTCCGGCTTTTGGAGGACGCGGACGTCGTCCTGACGAATTTCCGGACGGACGCGCTGGAAAAGATGGGGCTTACTTACGAGATTCTCGGCGGCGCGTTCCCCCGCCTGATCTTCGCGCAGATCCTCGGCTACGGCGAGGCGGGGCCGGAGAAGGATACGCCCGGCTACGACTACACGGCGTACGGGGCGCGCGGCGGCCTCATCGGCTCGCTGCACCAGTCGGACGGAGAACCGATTAACGCCATCACCGCCTACGGGGACTTCCAGGCGTCGATCACGCTGGCGGCCGGGATCCTCGGCGCTTATATCGGCCGGCAGAAAACCGGCGTCGGCGACAAGGTGACGGTGAGCCTCCACCACACGGCGGTCTACATGTTCAACTGGGCCGTCATGGCGGCCGCCTACGGCAACCACTACCCGAAGAACAGAAAAGCCGTCAACTGCCCCACGATCAATACATACCGGGGCTCGGACGGCAGATGGATGCAGCTGTGCATTCCGGAATACGACCGCTATTACAACAAATTCGTCACGGTCATCGGGCGCGGGGACCTGGTTGACGATGAACGGTACAGCAAGATCGCCACGCTGTCGGCGCGCGGCACGAACGTGGAGCTCATCCGGATCATCGAGGAGAAGATGCGTCAAAAGACCGTGGACGAATGGGTCAGGATTCTGAAGGATAACCAGCTTCCCTGCGAAAAAGCGTATGAATTCGAGGAGATCCTCGCGGATGAGCAGGCCTGGGCCAACAACATCCTCCAGAAGATGAAATACCCGACCGGCGACGAGGTGACGATCATCCGCACGCCGGTCATGATGAAGAATATGGGCCTGCCCGCG
>DAOPLW010000180.1:0-3371 GCA_035391945.1 Oscillospiraceae bacterium
AAATTGCCCTCGGCGGAAATGTCGTACCGCCGGCAGAACCGCGTGCCGGCTTCGTCGCCCAGCAGGCGCTTCAGTTCCTCCGGCGTGAAGAGATAGTAAGAGCCTTCCGCGCCCTGCGCGTCCGCATCCTGCGACGAACAGAACCCGCCGTCCGGCGCCCGTAGCTCCCGCTTCATGTAGGAAAGGGTCCGCTCCGCAACGGCGCGGTACAGCGGCCGCCCGGTCGCCTCATAGGCCAGAAGATACGTAATCGAAAGCAGCGCGTTGTCGCCGAGCATCTTTTCAAAATGCGGCACGAGCCACTGCCGGTCGGTCGAATAGCGCGAAAACCCGCCGCCGATATGGTCGAAGATGCCGCCGCGGTACATGCCTTCGAGCGTTTTTTCGGCAAGCTCCGGCGCGGTGTGCAGCAGAAACATGAGGCTGTGCGGGGAAGGAAACTTTGGCGCGCGTCCAAAGCCGCCGTATGCTTTGTCGAATGTTTCACGGAACTGAACGGTCGCTTCCCGGATCGGCGCGCGGTCGGACGGGCCGTGTTGCCGCGCGGCGTCCGAAAGCGCCCCGGCGAGCAGTTTTCCGCCCCGCAGGAGCTCCGCCCGGCCATGACGCCATGCGTCGGCCGCCGCGTCCAGCAGCGCGAGGAACGCGTCGGGCGGGTAGTAGGTGCCGGCATGGAACGGCTCGCCGTCGGCGGTCATGAACACGCTCAGCGGCCAGCCGCCGCCGCCGGAAAGCGCCTGGCAGGCGCGCTGGTAGACACCGTCCACGTCCGGCCGCTCCTCGCGGTCGACCTTGACGGATATGAAGTCCCGGTTGAGCCGCTCCGCGACGCGCCTGTTTTCAAAGCATTCCCGCGCCATCACGTGGCACCAGTGGCAGGCGGAGTAGCCCACGGAGAGGAACACGGGCTTATCCTCGCGCCGCGCTTTGGCAAACGCCGCCTCGCCCCACGGATACCAGTCCACGGGATTGTGCGCGTGCGCGAGCAGGTATGGGGAGGTTTCGCCGATCAGGCGGTTCGGCTGCGGCTGAGCGTTCATGAAAATTCCTGCTTTCGTCGGTTTCGTTGGATGCTTACCAGGTTACGTTCGGACGAACGGGGCGGAATTATACCGTGCCGGACGGATTTTCCGGACCGGTTGCTTCGTTTCCCGGGAAAAGGCCGCAAAACCGCGTCGCCGCGCCCGGAACAGAGCGGCGCGGCGCAAAGCCAACGAATGCCGAACCGAATGTTTGTAATCCCGGCCCCGGGATGCTATATTGTAGGTATCTTTCGCGGGACAGGGCGGCGCGCGCCGCGTCGGAGCGGTCGGTCCGCCGGTACGATGGCTCTTTGCCGGCGGGATACGGGCTGCGGCCGGCATGGGAACGCCGCAGTCGGCAGCGGGCTCCATTTTGCAGGGCGCGGCGCACGGGACCGCGGGCGCGGAAATTCGATCGACAGCACGGAGGGACGGGCATGACACGGATTTTGCTCACGGACGACGACGCGCGCATCCGCACGATCGTCCGCGAATACTCGCAGGCCGAGGACTGGACGTTCGTGGAGGCCGGGGACGGGGAGGAGGCGCTCAAAAAGTTCGCGTCGGGCTCCTTTTCGCTGGTCCTGCTGGACGTGATGATGCCGAAACTCGACGGCTGGAGCGTGCTCCGGCAGATCCGGAAAACCAGCACGGTCCCCGTTATTCTGCTGACCGCGCGGAACGAGGAGTACGACCGCCTGCTCGGGTTCGAGCTGGGCGTGGACGACTATATCGGCAAGCCCTTCAGCCCGCGCGAACTGGTTGCCCGCATGAAGGCGCTGCTCAAGCGCTCCGGCGCGCACGCCGCCGCCGGGGAGGCGTATGTGTACGAGGGGCTCCGGGTGGACCCCGCCGCGCGGACCGTGCAGATCGACGGAGAGGCGGCGAGCCTTACCCCGAAGGAATTCGATCTGCTTGCGTATTTCGTTTCGCGGCCGGGCGTTGCGTTTACGCGCGACCAGCTGCTCAACCACGTCTGGGGGTACGATTTCTTCGGCGATGCGCGCACCGTGGATACGCATGTCAAGAGCCTTCGGGACAAGCTCGGCCGATACCGGGAGCTGATCGTGACCGTCTGGGGCACGGGATACCGGTTTACGGGAGGCGAAGCATGAAGCATATTTTCAGTAAGCTGACGCTGGCCTTCATCGGAATGGCCGCGCTGAGCGTCGGGCTGATCTGGCTCGTGCAGGCGGTGTTTCTCGGGGACAGCTATCTCAACCAGCGCATCGCCACCATTGACGCGGCGGCGGCGGACATCTCCGTATCGACGGGAACGGACTACGCCGCGCTGGAAACGTCCCTGAACGTCAGCCTGCTCGCCGTCGACGAGGACGGGGACGCCGTCTACCAGTCGGCCAGCCTGCCGATGCGCGGACAGGTCGTAAGAAAGATACCGGAGCTGATCGAAAGCGCGGGCGGCGGCGTGCAGTACCTGCAGACGGAGTCCGCGGACACGCGCTACGCGCTGCTGAGCCGCGCGGTAAACGGCGGATACCTGCTGATCGTCTTTTCCATGGTGGACGTCAACGAGGCGTCCCGCGTGCTGCTGCAGCAGCTGTGGATTATCACGGCGGTGCTGTTTGCCGCCGCGCTGCTGCTTTCCGTTCTGCTCTCCCGGCTCTTCTCCCGGCCGATCCTGCGCGTGACCGAGGCCGCGAAGCGGATGGCCGCGGGCGAGTATAACGTTTCGGTCCCCGTGACGACGCAGGACGAAATCGGCCAGCTGACCGGGGCGCTCAATGAGCTCGGCGTGGAGCTCGGCAAGGCGGAGAACCTCAGGCGGGAGCTCATCGCCAACGTTTCCCACGAGCTGCGCGCGCCGCTCACCATCATACAGGGCTTTGCGGAGACCGTGCGGGACATCACCTGGCCGGACGAGGAGAAGCGCACGGCGCAGCTGACCATGATCGCCGGAGAGGCGACGCGGCTCAGCGCGATGGTGACCGATATCCTGGACTACTCCAGGCTGGAATCGGGCGCGGAAACGATCGTCGTTTCGGAATTTGAAAGCGGTACGGCGCTCGGGGAACTGGTGGACCGGTTTGAGATCGAGGCGGGCAAAAAGGACGTCGCGCTCGAACTGCAGGGTCCGGAGCGCACGATCCGTTTCGACCGGGGCAAGTTCATACAGGTGATGAACAACCTCTTAAGCAACGCCGTCCAGCATGCGAGCAGGCGTTCTGTGGTGCGCGTGCGCTGTGAGGAAAGCGGCGGCGCGCTGCGGATTTCCGTCGAAAACGCGGGCAAACCCATCCCCGCCGAGGAGCGGGAGAAGATCTGGGACCGCTATCACCGGGCGCCGCGCGAGGGAGCGGCGGGCGGCCTCGGCACGGGGCTGGGGCTTGC
>DAOPLW010000181.1:0-3363 GCA_035391945.1 Oscillospiraceae bacterium
ATTATGGCCCGACTCTATCCCTCCCCGTTTGCTCCCGGTTACTGGCCTGATGCGCTCCGGAGTCTGCGGAATCTCCGCGTTCTCTCGGTCGCCGCGCTGCTCCTGGCCATTCAGACGGTACTGGGAGCTTTTTTCATTCCCATCATGGGCGGCGCCGTGCGCGTGCAGTTCACGTTTCTCTCCGCCTCTCTCGCCGGCCTTGTCTGCGGGCCCATGGTGGCCCCCCTCTACGGCGTGGCGGGAGACCTCCTCGGCTTCTTCCTTTTCCCGAAGGGTGATCCCTTTTTCCCGGGCTACACCCTCTCCGCCGTTCTCGCCGCGGTACTCTACGCCCTCTGGCTTTACCGCGCGCGTATCACCGTCCTGCGCCTGGCCCTCTGCCGCGGCTCGGTGAATATCTTCGTTAACGCGATGGTCGGCTCCATCTGGCGCACAATGCTGTACGGCGGCGGAAGCTACGGCTTCTATTTGAAGGCCAGCCTCATCAAAAACCTCGCGATGCTCCCCATTGAGACGGCGATTCTCGTGCTCCTCATGCGTCTGCTCCTGCCGGCGCTCTCGCGCGGCGGCTTCGTCCCGCCCCAGCCGCAGGCGCGCATTCCCCTCAGGTAACATGAAAAACGAATTGGCAGGCGCATATGCGCCTGCCAATTTTTGACGTTTGTGATTTCCGTCCCCATTGTATATCTCGAAATAATATGATAAAATATGCTCGTGTACATTGTATCTGAGAACAAAATTTAATCCGCGCAGAAATGAATTGAAGGGAAGGATAACTTAATGCTGAAACCGGATGATATTGTCATCGTGGGGCGCGCCAGGACCCCTGTGGGAGACTTCCTTGGCTCCCTGAAAGACGTCCCCGTCGTGGACCTGACCACAACGGCCGGGAAGGCCGCCCTGGAACGCGCGGGCGTGGCGCCCGCCGAGGTGGACGAGGTCGCGATGGGCTGCGTCCTCAAGCACGCCAACAAAGGCAACCCCGCCCGCCAGGTTCAGCTCAAACTCGGCTGCCCGGATTCCGGCTGGGCCTACACCATCGACCAGCAGTGCGCCTCCGCCATGAAAGCCTTCGACGTCGTGCGCATGAGCCTTATGACCGGCGGCTGCCAGGTCGGCCTGGTCCTGGGCGGCGAGAGCATGTCCCGCACGCCCTATCTGGACACGGCTACCCGCACCGGTTCGCGCATGGGCGACGTCAAGATGGTCGACGCCCTGACGTATGACGCGCTGGTCTGCGCCATCATGGGCTACCACATGGGCCTCACCGCCGAGAACCTCGCCGCGGAATACAACATCACCCGCGAGGAGCAGGACGCGCTGGCCGTGCTCAGCCATCAGCGCGCCGCCGCGGCCGCGGACTCCGGCAAGCTCAGTGACGAGCTCGTTTCCGTGGAGGTCAAGACCAAGAAGGGCGTCGTCGTGGTCGGCCGCGACGAGCACCCCAAGGCCAGCACCAGCATGGAGATCCTCGCAAAGCTGAAGCCCGCCTTCAAGCCCGACGGCACCGTCACCGCCGGCAACGCCTCCGGCATCAACGACGGCGCCGCCGCCGTGGTCGTGACCACCGGGAAGTACGCGATGGAGCATGGGCTCAAGCCCCAGGCGCGCGTCCTCTCCTGCGTCAGCTACGGCGTCCCCGCCCGCATCATGGGCATCGGCCCCGCCTACGCGGTCCCCAAGGCGATTAAGGAAGCGGGCCTCACGCCGGCGGACATCGACTACTACGAGATCAACGAGGCCTTTGCCGCCCAGTTCCTGGCCTGCAACCGCGTGCTGAAACTGGATATGAACAAGGTCAACCTCAACGGCTCCGGCATCGCCGTGGGACACCCCATCGGCTGCACGGGCGTGCGCATCATCGTCGGCGCGGTGAGCGAGCTCATCCGCCAGCAGAAGCGCTATGCCGTCGCCTCCCTCTGCGTCGGCGGCGGCCCCTCCATGGCCACCGTCCTCGAAAGACTGTAACACGAACCCAAAAAAACGCGGCCCGCCTCTCGGCGGGCCGCGTTTTTTGTACTTGCGGGGAATCGATTAATACTTGAAGAAGCCCTCGCCGGTCTTGCGGCCGAGCTTGCCGGCGCGCACCATCTTGATGAGGAGGGGAGACGCATGATAGTGGGGATCTCCGGTCTCAGCATACAGAACGTTCATGATGGCCAGGCAGATGTCCAGGCCGATCAGATCGCCCAGCGCGAGCGGGCCCATCGGATGGTTGGCGCCCAGCTTCATGGCGGTATCGATGTCCTCGGCGGTGGCAACGCCCTCTCTGAGGACATTGGCGGCGTCGTTGATCATCGGGACAAGGATGCGGTTGACGACAAAGCCCGGGGCCTCATGGACCTCGACCGGCGTCTTGCCGAGCTCCTGCGCGAACGCCTTGACGGCGGCGGTGGTGGCATCGGAGGTGTTGGCGCCGCGGATGACCTCGACCAGCTTCATGACTGTGGGCGGGTTGAAGAAGTGCATGCCGATGACCTTGTCCTGGCGCTTGCATCCGGAAGCGATCTCGGTGATGGAGATGGAGGATGTATTCGTAGCCAGAATGGTCTCGGGCTTGCAGACCTCGTCGAGCTCCTTGAAGACGCTCTTCTTGAGGTCAACGCGCTCCAGAACGGCTTCCACGGTCAGATCGGCGTCGGCGGCCATCTTGATGTCGGTCGTGAAGGTCATATGGCTGAGAAGCTCGTCCTTCTTGGCGGCATCCAGCTTGCCCTTGGAAACCTGTTTCTCAAGGTCCTTGACCAGACGGTCGTGGGAACCCTGCGCCAGCTGATCGTTGATCTCGCGGACAACGACCTGGAAACCGCTGCGCGCGAACACCTGTGCGATGTTCAGGCCCATGGTGCCTCCGCCGACTACCATAACTTTTTTCATTTTTCTTCTTTCCCCTTTCACGCTTTTCGATATATGATGCTATGCAGGAATCGCTTACTTGCCGATGAAGGTCTTCTCCTTGCGCTTCTCGACGAAGGCGCCCATGCCTTCCTTCTTGTCAGCGGTGGAGCAGCAAAGACCAAACGCTTCGGCTTCGTAGGCCAAACCGGTCTGAATGTCGCACTGCATGCCTCTGCGGATGCAGCGCTTGCTCTGATAGACAGCAATGGGAGCGTTCTTGATGATGGCGTTCGCCATCTTCTCTTACTCGGCCATAAGCTCCGCAGCCGGGACGACCTTGTTGACAAGGCCGGTACTCTCTGCCTCGGCGGCCTTGATGGTCTTGGCGGTCAGGATGAGCTCCATTGCCTTGCCATAGCCGACGATGCGGGGCATACGCTGCGTGCCGCCGAAACCCGGAGTGATGCCCAAGCCGACCTCGGGCTGACCGAACATGGCGTTCTCGCTGGCGATGCGGATGTCGCA
>DAOPLW010000182.1:0-3350 GCA_035391945.1 Oscillospiraceae bacterium
CCCGCGCGCGCGGCCTGCTCGCTGCGCACCTGCGCGGGCAGAAACAGATCGCGCCAGACGGTGCGCGAGCTCCTGGAGACGACGGAGCTGCCCCAGTCCGTGCTTGACGCGCACGTGCGCGTCGGCGCGGTACAGGAGAGCGGCGACGGGGAAAGCCGCACCGTCCAGGCGGAGGTGGAGATCACGGTCGTCTACCTCGGGGAGGACGGCGGCGTGCTCTCCGCCATGCGCAGGCTGACGGTTTCCGCCAGCATGGACGCGATGGGCGCTGGCAGGGCCTGCGCCTACTGCGAAGGGGAGGTTTTCGCCGCGCCCTCCGCCGAGGGCGTGGAGGCGCGCTTCACGATCTGCTTCGAGCGCATGGGCGTCTGCACGCGCAAATGTATGTGCGTCTCCGGCGTCCCGACGGAAAATGCCGTCGCGCTCGACCGCGCGGGCCGCCCATCGGTCGTCCTGCGCATGCCGGACGACGCCGAGGATCTCTGGTCGCTGGCCAAGGCGTACCATACGACCCCGGAGGACATCCTCGTGGCGAACGGGCTCGACGCGGAGGCGGCCCTGCCGCGCGGCAGGCTGCTGCTCATTCCGAAGCGGAGATAGGCTCGAACATACGGACATACGGGGAGATGCCGTCGGCGTGAAAGGCGCACCCGTCCTTTCGCCGTGCGAAAGGATTTTGGACGGCCGCGCCGCGCCCTGCTTGGATGGACGGCCAAAATCACAGAATGACAAGGCTTCCGGGAACTCACTTCCCGGAAGCCTTGCTTTGAGAGGCTCTAAGGCCGAATCTTCACTTGTCGGAAGAACAAGTTTTCCCAACAGGCAAAGGCCGCCGGCTCTGCCGGCGGCCTTCTTGCATTTTATCCGGGCCTGTGGTACACTTGGTGCAATTTTACCTGGAAAGCGGGGGAGTCTCATGGCGGTTCTGGATCAGGAAGTCATACTGAAAAACGGGGAACGGTGCCGTATTTTTACGCCGGATGAAACCGACGCGGCGGACCTCGTCGCGCAGATGCGGCAGACTTCCGGCGAGACGCCCTTTCTGACGCGCTACCCGGACGAGGTCTCTATGACGGCGGAGGAGGAGGCCTCTTATCTGGCAAAAATGCGCGCGGCGCCGCA
Organism: Oscillospiraceae bacterium; assembly: GCA_035391945.1. GTDB lineage: Bacteria > Bacillota > Clostridia > Oscillospirales > Oscillospiraceae > DAOPLW01. Next base: position 1,123 of record DAOPLW010000182.1, read on the forward strand.
GGAGCTGCTCCTCGTTGCGCGGCTCCGCGGCGCGCTCGTCGCGAGCGCCGGCGTGCAGTGCGTACAGGACCGGGATAAGGTACGCCACCGGGCCGTTCTGGGCATCTCCGTGACGAAAGCCTGCTGGGGCCTCGGACTCGGGACGGCCCTTATGGCCACGCTTCTGGCCTTTGCCGGAAACGCCGGCTACGAGCAGGTCGAGCTGGAATATGTGGAAGGGAACGACCGGGCCCGCAGGCTCTACGAGCGTCTTGGCTTCCACCTCTACGCCGTGCGGCCGAACGCGTTCAGGTACCGGGACGGCACATATGCCGCGGAGGGGCTCATGCTCCTCCGCCTGTAGAATGCGAAAGGCCGGCGCCGGGCGTACTGCCCGGCGCCGGCCTTTCGATATTCCCTGCGCGCCCGAAAAATCCTCGCGGCGTTTCCGCCGCACAGCGGCGGAACGAAAATTCAGCCCGTCCGGCGGCGGACATACGCCGCCGGAGGACACCATTGCCCGCGGCCACGGGGCCGCGGCCGCTTTCGCCGTGCGAAAGCGAGGGGGTTATCAAAACCGGGCCCCGTCCGGTTTTGTATCCAAGGGGGACTGTGTCCCCCCTGAGGAAGTTGGTTACAGCCCGAACCAGCTGAGAACGCCGCCGCTCTCGCGGGCCTCGAGCACGTCCATGGCGGAAACGAGCATCTCGGCCATTTCACCGCGCGTGAGTTCACGGTTCAGGCGCAACGCGCCGCTCGTATCGGCCTGGATGATGATGCCGCACTTCTCCAGGTTGACGGCCGACTGGTATGCCCAGGCGGGCGCGGCGTCGCTGTCCGAGAAGACGGTTTGGGTGCTCACGTCGGAGATTTCAAGGAGGCGGTCGAGGATCACGCTGGCTTCCGCCGCGGTGATGACGCTCCCGGGCGCGAAATTCACGTTGCCGGCGGCGTCCGTGGAGCCGGAGACGATGCCGGCCTTGAGGGCGGCGGCGACATAGGGCTTGGCCCAGGTCGCGATCTCGTCGTCGTCCGCGAAGCCCGTGCGCTCCACGTCAAGCGCTTCCACCGCGCCCGTGGCGACGAGCGCGGTCGCCAAAAACTCGCTGCGTGTGACGGGCAGGTCGCTGCGGAAGTAGTACTCGCCGCCCATGCACTCGCCCACAAAGACGTTCTCCTCCGCCAGACGGATGGCCGCGCAGTGCGCACTGTCGCCGTCCATGTCGGCGTAGGTGATCTTGGTTCCGGCTTTCTCGATGCGCAGCTTTACGGTCGCCTCTGCGGACTCGTTGCCGACCGCGTCGATGGCGACATACGTGAAGCTGTCCTTGCCGGTCTTGTCCTCATAGGGTGTATAGATGAACACGCCGTCCTCGCCGATCTCCACCTGGCCGCGGGCGGGCTTGTCCACGACGCGGAAAGTCAGGGCGTCGCCCTCCGGGTCGACGGCGCACAGCCGCCCGGTGAGTGCGACGTTCTTGTACGTGCGAAGCTCCATGTTTTCCGCCACGGGCGCGCTGTTTTCCGCTTTCAGAAGATGGACGCCGATCGAAACCGGTTCCGCGGCGGAGCCGTCCGAGAAGACGGGCAGGACCTCAAAGCTGACGAAGTCGACGTCGCCCTGGGAGGGATAGAACGCCAGGCCGCCCAGCGCGGAGGCCGCCACGGACGATCCGACGCCGACTTCGAGATCGCCCACACGCAGCGCACCCGTCTGGGGCAAAGACGTAATGACGATGCCGTCCAGCTCGGCGCCCTCACTCAGATGGGAGGCAAAGTCGGTGGCCGAAAACTGGATGCTCTGCCCGACGAGGCCGTTTTTGGCAAAAGCCTCCAGCACGGGACTCTCGCTCTCCTTCGCGGAGAAGAGAAACGCGGAGGCCGGGAGCGCCAGCGCCACAGCGAGAAGAAGGGGGAGAATGGGCCGTATCAGTTTTTTCATGGAAGTTCCTCCTTAAAAACTTGGTTGATATGCCTATTCTTTGCCGGAGGAAAAAGAATATTCCTGCCGGGGGCCGGAGATTTCATAAGAAAAAACGCCGTGCCGCATATTGCGCGGCACGGCGTTTTTCCGTTTGTCTTGATGCAAGGCGGTCTGTAAGCCGGGTTCTGTCCTTAAAGACAGTCATCTATCTTGGCGCGCCGTCGCCGGCGCGCTCCAGCCACCTTCTCGGGACGGGCCGGGCAGGCCCCAAAGCTTGCGCTTTTGTCCCTCTGCGGTGTTGCTCCGGATAGAGTTTACAGCGCCG
>DAOPLW010000183.1:0-3348 GCA_035391945.1 Oscillospiraceae bacterium
CTCGTGGAGGACGGCTCCACGGTGCAGCTCGGCGTGGGCGGCATCCCCAACGCCGCTTCCAATGAGTTCTATACCAAAAACGATCTGGGGATCCACACCGAGATGATCACCACAAACATGGTCCGCCTAGCCAAGGCGGGCGTCGTTACGGGGCGGCGGAAGACCATCAACGAGGAAAAGATGATCGGCAGCTTCGCCATGGGCTCCCAGGAGCTTTACGACTTCCTGGACAACAACCCTGCGCTGGAACTCCGGAGCGGCAACTACGTCAATAATCCCTTTATCATCGCCCAGAACTACAAAATGGTCTCCGTCAACACCGCCATCCAGATCGACCTGGCCGGCCAGGTCTGCTCCGAGTCCTTCGGGCCCGTGCAGTATTCCGGTATCGGGGGCGCGATGGACTTTGCGCAGGGCGCGCACAACGGCAAGGACGGAAAGGCCATCGTCGCCCTCAAATCCACCGTCAAGGGCGGCGCCGTCTCCACCATCCAGGCCATTCTGACACCTGGCTCCGTCGTGACCATCCCGCGCACCATGGTCGACTACTTCGTCACCGAGTACGGTATTGCGGAAATGAACAACCGCAGCATGCAGGAGCGCGTGGAGAGCCTCATCAACATCGCGCACCCGAAATTCCGCGACGAGCTGCGGCAGCAGGCCGTCGATCTGAAGATCACCGCGTGGTGACCCGAAGCCCCATCGCCATACCCGGCACCCAGCATCCACCGAACATATATTTGAAAGGAAGGAATTATCATGATGAAAGTTCTGCGAATCGATCACATTGCAATGGCCGTTACCGATCTGAAGGCCGCCGAAGAGAATTTTGAGAAGCGTCTGGGCGCGGAGAAAATGCTCTCCGTAAAGAGAGAGGACACCCAGTACACCGTCTCCTATATGAAGTGGGGCGAGAGCTGCCTGACCCTGGTACAGCCCGACAAGCCCACCTGCTTTATCCAGAAGGACATCGACAAGAAGGGCGAGGGCCTGCACCACATGGGCATCGAAGTCGAGAACCTCGCCGAGGCCGAGGCGCATTTTATCGCCGCCGGCGGCAAGGTCGGTCCCAAGGAGACCATCCCGGGCGTGCGCTCGGAGTTCGTCGTTGCTCCGAAGAACAACAACGGCCTGCTGCTGCAGGTCATAGAGTTCTTCGGTCCCTATAAGGACGTCGCCGCGCCCGTCCGCTACAGCATGCTCGCCAAGGACGGCCATCTGCAGCACTAAGACCTTACACCTGCTTTTCAAATGCCACCCCAACCGTCCGCTCCTTTGCATTTTCCCTCCCACAGGGGGGCGGGCGGCTCCTTCCCTTCTCCACTTTCCCCAACCCGACCCCCAACGCAGAGCAGACGGGGGGTGCCGGCGTCCGAACACCCGCCGGTACCCCCCCTGTTTTGCTATTCTCTCCTATTTTTTGGTGATTTTTCCCCACAGCCCGGTCATATGTCCGCCATTTTACTCCGCCGGTCTGCTTTTTTGCCGAATCTATAAAATCCGGGCTTGTTTTTTGTCAAAATTGTGCTAGAATGCTTTTTGGTGCCTTCCGGTGTCCTTTTCAACGCCAGTATGTTAGGAGTTCCTGTACATGTTCGTAGACAATGCGATGCGGTATAAGTCCCCCCGTACCCAGTGGCTCGTCTATCTCAGGGTTTTCCTCAAGTGGATTCTGCTCTCGATCGCCATCGGGCTTCTGCTCGGCGCCATCGGCACCGCATTTCACTACTCCGTCATCCAGGCCCAGGAATTCCGCATGGCTCACGATTGGGCACTCTGGCTTCTGCCCGCTGCGGGTATTATCATCGTCGCGTCCTACCGCGCTTTTGGCATCAAGCATGACAACGGCACCAACACCGTACTGGAATCCATCATCGGCGGCCAGCCGACCCGGTTCTGCGTCGCGCCGCTCATTTTCCTCGGCACCGTCCTGACCCATCTGGGCGGCGGCAGCGTCGGGCGCGAGAGCGCCGCCCTGCAGCTCGGCGGCAGTGTGGCCGGCGGCGTCAGTTCCCGCCTGAAGCTCTCCCCGGGCGACACGAAGGTCCTCACCATGTGCGGCATGAGCGCCTCCTTTTCCGCCATTTTCGGCACGCCCATCACCTCCGCGGTTTTCGCAGTCGGCGTCGCCTCCTCCGGCGCGGTGCAGTACGCGGGCCTCATGCCCTGCATCGTGAGCTCCCTGTGCGGCTATTTCCTGGCCGAGGCGCTCGGGGTCCCGCCCGTCCGCTTCGCGCTGGACGTGAACGTGCCGCTCTCCGCGCGCCCATTTCTGCAGGTGCTCCTGCTCGCCGTCCTGTGCGCCTGGCTCGCCGTCCTTTTCTGCCTGTCCCTGCGCGTGGCTCATAAGCAGGCGGAAAAGCTGATCCCCAACGACTATCTGCGCATCGTCGTGGGCGCCCTCGCGGTCATCGGCCTGACCTATCTCGTCGGGACCCGCGACTACAACGGCGCCGGCATGGGCATCATCAGCGCCGCCATCCAGGGCACGGTCCGGCCGGAAGCCTTCGCGCTCAAGCTGCTCTTTACCGCCATCACCATCGGCGTCGGGTTTAAGGGCGGCGAGATCGTGCCCTCGTTCTTCATCGGCGCCACCTTCGGCTGCGCGGTCGCCCCGCTTTTCGGCATGGACCCCTCTTTCGGTGCGGCGGTCGGACTTGTCTCCGTGTTCTGCGGCGTCACCAACTGCCCCATCACCGCCATGCTTCTCTCCGTGGAGCTTTTCGGCGCCGAGGCGCTGCCGTTTTTCGCTCTGGCGTCGGGCGTGAGCTACCTGCTCTCCGGCTACACCAGCCTCTACGGTTCCCAGAAAATCGTCCTCTCCAAGTGGAACATCGACTGATCCCGCGTCAAACGGCATCGCCATTCGGAGCGTTTCGCATGTTTATTTTCCTGCGGACAGGCGTCCTGTTGCCCGCAGGACCGTTCCCTGCCGCGGCCGCAGCGCAGGAGTCCAGAACAAATATAAAATATAAACCGGCGGACCCGCGGAAGGCGGGTCCGCCGGTTTTTGTTTTCCTCCGCGCGGAAGATCCGGTTCTTGCGACATATCGCCGAATTTGTCATAAGTCCCCGCACAAAACAGAAGAAATATTGGTGGTTTGGCTGAAAATATGTGTTTCCCTTGCCACGGTGTTGATTTTATGTGTGGAAACGGTTAAAATTTAAAGCGTAAGGAATCGGTCAGGCCATGATGCGGAAATAACGGCGTCATAGCCTGTTTTGTTTTGGAGAGGAGACGGCGGCATGGCAAAGAAAGTAGCGGTCATTATGGGCAGCGACAGCGACTTCCCGGTGGTAAAACCGGCGCTGGAAGAGTTGGGACGAATGGACATCCCCTTTGAGGCG
>DAOPLW010000184.1:0-3322 GCA_035391945.1 Oscillospiraceae bacterium
TCTGTGTGCGGGCGATGCTCTGATAATAGCAGCGGCCCACGTCTTCCAGATGGTTCTTCACGATTTCGACGGCCAGCGCGCGGTCCTCTCCGGAACGGCGGAGCTGCAACAGGAGACACTCGCGCAGGTTGTGCGCGCCGACGCCGGCCGGGTCCAGGGACTGGAGCAGGCGGAGACCGTCCTGCACCTTCTCGGGCGGAAGACCGAGCCGGGCCGCAACATCGGCGCAGTTCTCGTCCAGATAGCCGTTTTTATCCAGCCCCTGGGCCAGATAGACGGCCACCGCGCGCGTATGTTTATCCGCGTCGGCGGCCTCCATCTGCGCGCACAGGTGCGAGTAAAGCGTTTCCGTGTCGTCCCGCACCGCGCCGTAGCGGTTGAGAGGATCCGGAGCATCGTCGTCGCTCGTGGGCGGCGGCGGGGGAGGGCAGGTATCCAGCGACTCCAGCTGTTCCATGCGCCGCTGCATCTGCGAAAAATCATCGCCTTCTTCGCCGGCTTCCAGAACGGGGTTCTCCTGCAGCTGCTCTTGGACATATGTCAGAAGTTCCGGCATCGTCATCTGCAAGAGCTTCATGCTCTGCAGGATCTGCGGCGAGAGCTTCTGCGTGAGTTTCGCGCTCAGTTCCAGTTTCATTCGGTGGCTCCTCCCTCCCTGTGAGATGTCCCGCGCCGATGGGGAACAAGCACATTATACAATTTTTGTGCCAGTTTGTAAACGCTTTTGGTCAGATGCCTCAAAATTATAAATTTGCATTAAATATTATATAATTGTATTGACAAATTATAAGTATAGAGCTACGATGTTGGAAGCAAGGGGGCGGTACGATGAAAAGCGTCTATTCGCTGGTGCTCATGGACGACGTGGTCGAGCAGGTGGACCGGCTTGCCTACGAGGCGAACACCAGCCGTTCCAACATGATAAACCGGATTCTCGCGGCGTACGTCTCCTACGAGACGCCGGAGCAGCGCATCCGGGAAGCTTTCTCATGCATGGAAAGACTCCTCACCAACGAAGGTCCTTTCCAGCGGCTGCTCCAGCCGTCCGAGAGCATGCTCTCGCTGCGCAGCGCGCTCGCTTACAAGTACAACCCGACCGTCCGCTACTGCGTGGAGCTCTACCGCGGCGCGTCGGAGGCGGTGGGGGAACTGCGTGTTTCCCTGCGCAGCCAGAACGCGGCGCTCCTCGGGTCTTTCTCGCGTTTTTTCAGGCTCTGGAACGGCATCGAACAAAGCCGCTGGGGCACAGTGGATTCCACGTTGGAGAGCGGCCGCTACGCCCGCCGTCTCCTGGCCGGCCGGAATCTGTCCAGCGCGGAGCAGGGCGAGCGCATCGCCGGGTATCTCGGCCTGCTCGACGGCTGTATGAAGCTCTATTTCGCCTCGCTTGACGAGCCGGAGCGCACGGCGCGGACCATTCAAATTCGTTACAACAACTTTTTTGCGGACGGAGACACCGTCCTGTAAGGAGGGTTACCCATGAACATTCAGAAATTCACCCAGAAATCCCTGGAAGCGGCGCAGGCGGCGCAGGGCCTCGCCACAGAATATGGAAACAGCCAGGTCGAACAGAGTCATCTCCTCCTGGCGCTCCTGAGCCAGCCGGAGGGGCTAACCGCCCAGATCTTCAAACACATGGGCGTCGCCACGGATACGCTCGCCGATGAGTGCAAACGCATCATCGAGCGGCTCCCGAAGGTCTCCGGTTCGTCCTCGCAGGTCTATCTCTCCCGCGAGACGGAGGAGGCCTTCCATGAGGCCGAGCGCGCCGCGGAACAGATGCGGGACGACTACGTCTCCGTGGAGCATCTGATCCTCGGGCTCCTGAGAAAGCCGGAAGCCGGCATCAAGCGCCTGCTCGCCGCGTTCGGTGTGAACGAGGCGGCTTTCCTGACGGCGCTCAAGGACGTGCGCGGAAGCGCGCGCGTCACCTCCGAAAACCCGGAGGCGACTTACGACGTGCTCAAAAAGTACGGTAGCGACCTCGTGGAGCAGGCGAAAAACCAGAAGCTCGACCCCGTGATCGGCCGGGACGACGAAATACGGAGCGTCGTGCGCATTCTCTCGCGCAAAACGAAAAACAACCCCGTCCTCATCGGCGAGCCGGGCGTCGGCAAAACAGCCATCGCCGAGGGGCTCGCGCAGCGCATCGTGCGCGGCGACGTGCCGGCGAGTCTGAAGGACCGCAAGATATTCGCGCTCGATATGGGCGCCCTGGTGGCCGGCGCGAAGTTCCGCGGCGAATTCGAGGAACGCCTCAAGGCCGTTCTCAACGAAGTCAAAAGCAGCGAGGGACGCATCATCCTCTTCATCGACGAGCTGCATACGATCGTCGGCGCCGGCAAGACCGAGGGCGCCATGGACGCGGGGAACCTCCTCAAGCCCATGCTGGCCCGCGGAGAACTCCACTGTATCGGCGCGACCACGCTTAACGAATACCGGCAGTACATTGAGAAAGACGCCGCGCTCGAGCGCCGCTTCCAGCCTGTCATGGTGCCCGAGCCCACGGTGGAGGATACCATTTCGATCCTCCGCGGCCTGAAAGAACGCTATGAAGTCTACCACGGCGTGAAGATCCACGACCAGGCCCTCATCGCGGCCGCGACGCTCTCCAACCGCTACATCTCCGACCGCTTCCTGCCCGACAAGGCCATCGACCTCGTGGACGAGGCCTGCGCGATGATCCGCAGCGAAATCGACTCCATGCCGACGGAGCTGGACGAGATCTCCCGCAAGATCATGCGTCACGAGATCGAGGAGGCGGCCCTTAAAAAGGAGACCGACAAGCTCTCGCAGGAACACCTGGCGGAGATCCGGAAGGAACTGGCCGACATGCGCGAGGAGTTCTCGCAGATGAAGGCCCGCTGGGAAAACGAGAAAGCCGGCATCGGCAAGGTGAGAAAGCTCCGCGAGGACATCGAACGCGCGAACGCCGAGATGGAGAAGGCCGAGGCGAACTATGACCTCAATAAGGCCGCCGAGCTGAAATACGGGGAAATCCCGGCCCTGCGCAAGGATCTGGAGGCCGAGGAGGCGAAGGCCCACGCCGCGGGCGGCGGCAGTTCGCTTCTGCGCGACGCGGTCACCGAGGAGGAGATTGCCCGCGTGGTGGCCCGCTGGACCGGGATCCCGGTCTCCAAGCTGATGGAGAGCGAGCGGGAGAAGCTCCTGCACCTGGACGATATCCTGCATAAAAGAGTCATCGGGCAGGACGAGGCCGTCTCCCGTGTCTGCGACGCGATCCTGCGTTCCCGCGCCGGTATCGGGGACCCGAGCCGCCCCATCGGCTCCTTCCTCTTCCTCGGCCCCACGGGTGTCGGCA
>DAOPLW010000185.1:0-3316 GCA_035391945.1 Oscillospiraceae bacterium
CGTCGTTCATGCGGTCGGAGGCCTCCGAGACCGTCCCCTGAAACTGCTCCCAGTAGAGCCCCGCGGCGGCGTAATCGTCCTGGAGGGCCTGCGGCAGGGCGGCCCAGGCTTCGGCGTAGGCCGCGGCGTCCGCATTTTCCGCCAGGGCGTTGAGCGCGTAATTGAGCGCCATCGCCGCGCCGGAATAGCGCAGGATCGCCTCGTCCGAGGAGCGGCAGGCGAGGTAGGCGATGAAATTCGCCTCCTCCTCGCGCATGAAGCCCTGGAGATGCGCCAGCTCGTGACATATGGTGAAGGGGATCATATAGTCCGGAACGTCCGCGTTGTAATTGGCCTCGAGGGTAAAGGGAGAGCAGATGCCCGTGATGCCGAGGTAGCTCATCCCCTCCGAGGCGAGAACCGGCTTCGCCTGGGGAGACCAGGCGGAAAAGAAAGCGTAGGAATCGGCCAGCTGTTCCACGGCCGCCTGGGTGGCCGTGCGCACGGAAAAGCCGTCCAGGGTCATGGCCCCGTCCTCGCGCGGGACGTTGTCCGCCTCCATAGCGGCGTCGCGGGCCAGGAGAAGGCAGAGCTGCAGCAGTTCGTCCGTCGAGGAGCCCTCCACCTCCAGCCCCGAGAGGGCTGCGAAGGATGCGCGGCTGTAATTGACGCCCGCGCCGAGCATAAAGAGCAGGAGCAGCGCCGAAAAGAGGCAGACGGTCCTGCCGAGGAGCTTCGCCGCCCATGCCCCGAGCCTGCGCGGCGCGGAGAGGAGCAGGACGAAGAAACGGACGAGCGCGAAGGCGGCGAGGAGGACGAGCGCATAGAGCGCGACCTCGAACACGGAAAAAGGGAAAAGCGAGAAAAACCGGCCGACGGTTCCCAGGAGGAGCGGATGGATATGGACGGCGTACCATTCGGAAAAACCGGCGCTCCGGCGGGATGCGAGCAGGAGCGCGCCGGAAAAGAGCAGCATGACGCCGGAAGCTATGTACGCGGTCCGCATCCGGCGGATGGTTTTCGGCGCTGGGTTGGGCATGGCGGGGCCTCCTCAATGGAACATGGTAGTATTATAATACACAATTTGAAAAAAGGGAAGAGCATCAGAATCGACAGATACTGGAACCTGATATGGTGCGCCGCTTGTGCAAAACCATGATAATGAATAAATATGCTTGACATACCCGGAAAATCTAGTATAATCAGAAAAAATATAAAAATATGGGGGCATATTTATGAATAGTCAGGGAATCAAGAAGATTGTGCTGGCATATTCCGGCGGACTGGACACCTCGGTCATCATCCCGTGGCTCAAGGAGCACTACGAGGGCTGCGAAATCGTGGCGGTCTCCGGCGACGTGGGGCAGGGGACGGAGCTGGACGGCCTCAAGGAAAAGGCGCTCAAAACCGGCGCGTCGAAGCTCTACATCGAGGATCTGAAAAAGGAATTCGTCGAGGAATACATCTTCCCGACGCTCAAGGCGGGCGCGGTTTACGAGGGCGAGTACCTCCTGGGCACCTCCTTCGCGCGGCCGGTCATCGCCAAGCGTATCGTGGAGATCGCGCGCAAGGAGAAGGCGGACGCCATCTGCCACGGCTGCACGGGCAAGGGCAACGACCAGGTGCGCTTCGAGCTGGCGGTCACGGCTTTCGCGCCGGAGATGAAAATCATTGCGCCGTGGCGCGAGTGGGACATCCGCAGCCGCGACGAGGAGATCGACTACGCCGAGGCGCATAAGGTGCCACTCAAGGTCAGCCGCGAGACGAGCTATTCCAAGGACAAGAACCTCTGGCACCTCTCCCACGAGGGGCTGGACCTGGAGGACCCGGCGGGCGAGCCCGCCTATAACAAGCCGGGCTTCCTTGAAATGTGCGTCTCCCCCGAGCAGGCGCCCGACAAGCCCACCTACGTGACCATCGGCTTTGAAAAGGGCGTGCCGGTGAAGCTAAACGGCAGGAAGACGGACGGCGTGACCATGATCGGGAAGCTCAACGCCCTCGGCGGGGCCAACGGCGTGGGCCTCGTGGACCTCGTGGAGAACCGGCTCGTCGGCATGAAGTCACGCGGCGTCTACGAGACCCCGGGCGGCACGATCCTCTATAAGGCGCACGCGCTCCTCGAGAGCCTGACCCTCGACCGGGATACCATGCACTACAAGAAACTGGTCTCCGAGCGCTTCGCGGAGCTGGTGTATTTCGGCCAGTGGTTTACGCCCCTGCGCGCGGCGCTCTCGGCTTTCGTGGACGAGACGCAGAAGAACGTCACCGGCACCGTGAAGCTCAAGCTCTACAAGGGCAACATCATCCCCGCCGGCGTCGTTTCCCCCTATTCGCTCTACAGCGAGGACATCGCCACCTTCGGGAAGGACGAGGTCTATGACCAGAAGGACGCCGGGGGCTTCATCAACCTCTTCGGGCTGCCCCTCAAGGTGCAGGCGGGCCTGAACAAGAAGAAGTAAGGAAGAGACGCGGGCCCCGGCCCGCCGGACAAACGATGCGCACAGGACGGCCGCGCGGCCGTCCCTCGTCCCATGCGCGGGGAAAGGAACGGTGAAAGCGATGGCAAAGCTCTGGAGCGGCAGACTGCACAGCGGCCTGGACGCGGCGGCGGAGGATTTCAACGCCTCCATACGCGTGGACGCGCGCATGGTGCGCGAGGACATCGAGGGTTCTGTCGCCCACGCGGCGATGCTCGGCGCCTGCGGCATCCTCACTCCCGAAGACGCCGCCCTGATCCGGAAGACCTTGAATGAGATCCGCGCGGAAATCGAGGCGGGGACACTCGCGGTCGACCCCGCGGCGGAAGACGTGCACACGTTCGTGGAGCAGGAGCTCACCGCGCGCATCGGCGAGGCGGGCAAGCGCCTGCACACCGCGCGCAGCCGGAACGACCAGGTGGCGACCGACTTCCGGATGCACCTGCGCGGAGAGATCGCGGGGGTTCGGGAACTGGCGAAAAAGCTCGTCGCCGCCCTCTGCGACAAGGCGGAGGTGTATGCGGATGCCATCCTGCCCGGCTACACGCACCTGCAGCGCGCGCAGCCGGTCTCCTTCGGGCATCACCTCATGGCCTACGCTTTCATGCTCCGGCGCGACTGCTCGCGCCTCTCGGACTGCGCGCGGCGCATGAACGAATCCCCGCTCGGCAGCGGAGCGCTCGCCGGGACGACGTTTCCCATCGACCGGGCGATAACGGCCGGGCTTCTGGGCTTTGACGCCCCGTGCCGCAACAGCATGGACGGCGTTTCCGACCGCGATTTCGCGGTGGAGCTCCTCTCCGCCCTCTCCATCCTCATGATGCACCTCTCCCGCTTCTCGGAGGAGATCATCCTCTGGT
>DAOPLW010000186.1:0-3310 GCA_035391945.1 Oscillospiraceae bacterium
GAAAAGCCCCTGGCGGACAAAGCACAGGGGGCAGTAACGAAATCCGCAAAGGCGCCCGGGCCGGGATCAAAAGTAAAGGCCGTTATTTTCCAGTTCGTCGATGAGATCGCCCAGAATGTCCACGTTGTAGGGCGTGATGATATAGGTGGACACGGCCACCTTCTTGATCTTGCCCTCGTTGGCGTAGGCGACGCCGGAGAGGAAGTCCACGAGGCGCCGGGCAATGTCTTTATTTGTGGACTCCAGGTTCATGACGACCGTACGCTTCTCGCGCAGGTGGTCGGCGATTTCGGAGGCGTTCTCGAAGCGCTCGGGTTTGACGAGGACGACCTGGAGCTGCGTGGTGGTGTGGATGTTGACGACCTTGTTGTTGCGGTCGTTCCGGCGGGCGTTCTCGTCGGCGACGAACGGGGAGTCGTTCCGGTCGCTGCGGGAGACGGGGGGCAGATCCTCGTTGAAGACGCCGTCGTCGTCTTCATCCTCGTAAGGGCGCGCAAGGCGCTTGAGTTCATCAAAAAGACTTATGTTCGTTCTCCCTTCACTCATACATATGGGATCCTTTCCGCCGGCTCGTGCGGCGGGGTAATACGGCATTTCCTATTCCTAACATTATCATACATTTCCAGACGCATGTCAACAGAAAGCTGCGCTTTTCACGCGCGGCGGCGGCTCAGCGGACGACCTTTCCGTCGTAGAGCTCGCCCGCGGCGACGATGACTTCGTCCCCGGCTTTGAGCGCGCGGCTGTTGGCCGCGTCGATGGCGGCGATGTAGTAGTTTTCCGCCTGCCCGAGGATGGTCACAGGCTTGAAGACCGCGCGCAGGCCCGAGACGCAGTAGACCCCCGTGACGCCCTCCTGCACGCGGACGGCCGCGGTCGGGACGCGCAGGCCCGTCGTCGTGGAAAAGATGAGATCGGCCGGGATGCGCCGCAGGAGCGTGATTTGCTCGAGATAGCGGTCGCAGGAGAGAACGACCGCGCACCGCCCGTCTTCGGCTTCGCCGACGCGGTCGACGTGCATCGTGATCTCCTCCGTGTAGTCGCGCGTAAAGCGCAGCCGGACGCTCGTCCTGTCCTTGAGCCGCGCGGCCGTCTCCTCGGGAAGCGAGCAGGCGTAGTACCAGGTCCCGCCCAGAATCAGCTTGCCGAAGCTGCCGCCGCCCGCGGGCTGCTCCGCGAGGAGCGCGTCGAGGGAAGAGGGGGTGAACCCGTCCAGAATGTCGGGCGTGAGGATGGATTCAAAGCCGTCCACGAGACCCGAAAAGGTCCCCGCGCACGGCGCCGTGATTTCCTGCGTGCTCTTCTGAACGGTGCCGCGCAGGGTCTCCACCTGCGCCTCCAGCGCCGTGATGCTCTCGGAGAGGCTGTCGCTGTTCTCATAGGTGTACGCCCGCCGGAACACCAGGGTTTTGAGTTTCTCGCCGAGGTCGGAGAGCGTACTGAGATGCCCGGCGTCGACGGCGGCGTTGAGGGTATAGACCGCGTCCTCGATTTCGCCGTCCAGAAGCAGGACGTCGGAGGTGGAGTGGGACTCCGCGGCGAGCGTGCGCAGCTGGGAAAGGCGGCTCTCCGCCTCGGAGAGGGCGTCCGCGTTCTCGAGCGCCTCCTCGTCGCCGTAGACGACGGCGACGGACTGCGAGGCGCGCACGCGCTCGCCCTCCGCGCAGAGGATGTCCATAAGGGTGCTCTCTCCGCCCTCGAGAACCTGCTCGCTGCGCACCAGGACGCCGCCTGCCGTCACGCTCTCGTCCGCGCTGTAGCGCAGGACCAGCGCGGTCTGAAGCGGATCGAGCAGAGACGAGGCGATATAGACGCCCATATAGATAAGAACGCCGAGGAGCAGGAGAAACATGATGATTTTTGTGGCAAAGGTTCCGGATCGCATGGCCGCTCCTCCCGCGCGGCCTCCCGGAGGAGCGCCGGCGCTATGTAGTCTGACCGTTTCCCAGCGCGAGCGGGCGCTCGGGGATCATGGTCGAAATCGCGTGTTTGTAAATGAGTTGCTGCCGGCCGTCGCTCATGAGGACCACGGTGAAAGGGTCGAAGCCAGTTACGCGCCCGCGCAGCTGGTATCCGTTGACGAGAAAAAGGGTTACGCTCGCCCGTTCGTTTTTCGCCTTGCACAGGAACGTATCCTGCAGAGAGGGTTCTTTTGCCATGTTCCGCACTCCTTTGATGTTTTTCTTATCGTAAACCAAAGGAGGACATGCAATCTGTCGAAAAACGGACGGCCTGTCCAAAATCGGGCGCGGTTTCCCAGCGCAGCCACCGGACGGTTTCGTCCCGCCGGAGCCACGTGAGCTGGCGCTTGGCGTACTGCCGGCTGCGCAGCTTCACTTCCTCCGCCGCGTCCGAAACGGAACGCGCGCCGCGCACGGCGGAGACCATCTCCTTGTAGCCGATGGCCTGCATGGCCGTGGAGCCGGGCGGGACGCCCTCGTCCAGGAGCGAAGCGACTTCGCCGGGAAGCCCCGCGGCGACCATTTCGTCCACGCGGCGGCTGATGCGCGCGCGCAGGTCGTCCCGCGCGCGGAAGTCCAGCGCGATCTTGAGCGCCTCGTAGCGGGGCGGGGCGAGACGGCTCTCCGCGTCGTGCCGCGTGATGGTTTCTCCCGTCCCGCGGTAGATTTCCAGCGCGCGCAGAATGCGCTTGCGGTCGTTTTCGTGGAGGAGCTGCGCGCGGTCCGGATCGACCGCGCGCAGCTGCGCAAGCATCGCCGCGGTGCCTTTTTCGTCGGCTTCCTGTTCCAGCGCCACGCGCGTCCCGCCGCGCGGTGCGAACGAGCGGCCGGATAGGAGCGAGTCGATGTACAGGCCCGTCCCGCCGACAACGATGGGGAGTTTCCCCCGCGCGAGGACGGCGTCCACGCAGCGCGCGGCCTCCGGGACATAGCGGCCGACGGAGTAGGTTTCCCACGGCTCGGCCACGTCGATCATGTGGTGGGGGACCCCGCGCATCTCCGCGCTGCCCGGCTTGGCGGTGCCGATGTCCATGCGGCGGTAGACCTGCATGGAGTCCGCCGAGACGACTTCGCCGCCGAAAAGAAGCGCGAGTTCCACGCCCAGGCGGGTCTTGCCCGTTGCCGTGGGGCCGGTGATGACGAGAATTTTCCGCGGCATCGCCTCACCTCCGGTGCGGTACGTTCCAGATGTTCTCGGCGTACTGCGAAACGGCGCGGTCGGCGGCGAAGACGCCGCTTCGCGCGATATTGAGCAGCGCCGAGCGGTTCCAAGCCCTCTGGTCCCGGTAACGCGCCCCCGCGCGCTCCTGCGCGCGGCAGTAGGCGTCGAAGTCGGCCAGGAGCAGATA
>DAOPLW010000187.1:0-3293 GCA_035391945.1 Oscillospiraceae bacterium
GGCCGCGCCGCCGACAGCGACGAGGTCCCCCCCTCCGTCACGGAGGAGGACCTGCGGTTCCTCGATAATTATGTAAACTCCCCGTCGGAGCAGGACCGCGCGCGCGCCGAGGCGCTCTGCGTGTTGGACCCCGCCCCGCCGTGGTCCATCCTCGCCATCACTTTTACGAACAAAGCGGCCGGAGAGCTCAAAAACCGCCTTGAAAAGCTTCTGGGCGGCGCCGCGCCGGACGTCTGGGCCGCCACGTTCCACTCGGCCTGCGTGCGCATCCTGCGCCGGGAGATCGACCGCCTGGGCTTCCCACGGAGTTTCACCATCTACGACACGGACGACTCGGCGCGCGTGCTCAAGGACATCCTCAAATCTCTGGGGCTCGACGAGAAGGTCTACGCGCCCAAGATGCTCCTCGGGCACTTCGGGCGTTATAAGGACGCCATGGCCTCCCCCGAGGACGCACTCCGGGAGGCCAAGGAACGCGGCGACCTCCGGCGCGGGCGCATCGCCGAGCTCTACGCCGCCTACCAGAAGCGCCTGCGCAAGGCCGGCGCGGTGGACTTTGACGACATCATCTACCTCACCGTGCGCCTCCTCTCCGACGATGAGGAAGTGCGCCGCCATTACCAGCGCAGATTCCGGTACGTGCTCGTGGACGAGTACCAGGACACCAACCACATGCAGTACCTCCTCGCGCGGCTCCTCTCCGGCGGACGCGAGAACCTCTGCGTCGTCGGCGACGACGACCAGAGCATCTACCGCTTCCGGGGCGCGACGATCGAGAACATCCTCGGCTTCCAGGAGGAATACAAAAACTGCCGGGTCATAAGGCTCGAGCAGAACTACCGCTCGACGAAGACCATCCTCGAGGCGGCCAACGGCGTCATCCAGAACAACGCCCGCCGCTGCGGCAAGGAGCTCTGGTGCGACGCGGACGCGGGAGAGAAGGTCCTCCTGTACACCGCCGCGAGCGAGACCGACGAGGCGCGGTACGTCGCGGGCGAGATCCTCTCGGGCTTCGCCGCGGGGCAAAACTGGCGGGAGAACGCCATCCTCTACCGCATCAACGCCCAGTCGTACCAGTTCGAGCGCGCGCTCGCCGGCAACAACATCCCCTACCGCGTTTTCGGCGGCACGCGCTTCTTCGACCGCGCCGAGGTCAAGGACATGCTCTCCTACCTCTGCGTCGTGGCTAACCCCGCGGACGACCTGCGCCTCCTGCGCATCGTCAACACGCCGCCCCGCGGCATCGGCCAGAAGACGCTCGACGCGGCGGCGGACGTCGCCGCGCGGGAGGGCAGGACGCTCTTCGAGATCCTCTCTCAGGCGGGGCGCTACGAGACGCTCCGGAAGGCCGCGCCGCGGCTGGAGCAATTCGCCGCGCTCGTCGAGGGTCTCCGGAAGAAAGCGGAGGAGCTGCCCCTCCCGGAATTCTACGACGAAGTGGTGGAAAAAAGCGGCTACCTCATTATGCTGGAAGCCAAAAACAACGACGAGTCGCGCGCACGCGCGGAAAACGTGCAGGAGCTGCGCACGAGCATCTCCGACTACATGGAGGGGAACGAATCGCCCTCCCTCGCGGACTATCTCGCGAACGTCGCCCTCTTTTCCGATCTGGACAACCACGACGAAACGGGCAACTACGTCGTCCTCATGACCATCCACAGCGCGAAGGGGCTCGAGTTCCCGCGGGTCTTCGTCGCGGGCATGGAGGAGGGCATCTTCCCGGGCCTTCGCGCCATCGGGGAGCCGGACGAGATGGAGGAGGAACGGCGGCTGTGCTACGTCGCCTTCACCCGCGCGAAACAGCGGCTCGTTCTCACGTGCGCCCGCATGCGCATGCTCTTCGGGCGCACGAGCAGCAACCGCCCCTCCCGCTTCACCGACGAGATCCCGCCGGCATGCCTTGAGCGCGCGAGCTTTGCCGACGGCATTTCCATCGCCCCGCCGCATTCCTTTCCGGCTTCCGAATCCTACGGAGACCGGCGCACGGAGACTATCGCCCGCCGCGCGGCTCCCGTCGGGACGCGGGGCTCAGGCGCGGCGCGCGGCGCGCCGAAGAAGATCCCCTCCCCCGCCCGGGCCGCCGCACCGCTCCCCGATTTCCGGAAGGGCGACATGGTGACGCACACGGCCTTCGGCCGCGGCATGGTCACGGCCGTACAGCCCATGGGCGGCGACGCGCTGCTGGAAATCGCGTTTGACGGCGTGGGCACCAAGCGCCTCATGGCGAAATCCGCCGGCGCGTACATGAAGAAGGGGTGAGCGCCATGGCCGGGCAAAACGGCGGGCGCGTGCTGCTCTTCGATGTGGACGGGACGCTTCTGGACTCCAACGGCGTGTGGCTCGAGATCGATGCGGACTTTTCGCGCGAGCGCGGGCTCGCGCACAGCGAGGCATACAGCCGCACGGTGGCGCACATGACGCCGACGGAGGCCGCCGTTTACACAAAAGATCTCTTCGGGCTTCCGGAGTCGCCGGAGGAGATCCGGCTCATCTGGAACCGGATGGCTTACGATTACTACGCCCGCCGCGTCCCCCTGAAACTGGGCGCCTCGGCGTTTCTCGCGCGGCGAAACGCCGAGGGGGCGCGCATGGCGGTGCTCTCCTCCTGCGACCCGGACCTCTGCCGGGCGGCCCTCTCGCATCACGGCGTCCTCTCGCATTTCGAGGCTTTTTTCTTTACGCACGAGCTGGGCATGAACAAACGCGGCCCCGCCATCTTCCTCCACGCGGCCGCCGCGCTCGGCGCCCGGCCCTCGGACTGCATGGTCTTCGAGGATTCGCCCGTCGCCGCGGCCGCCGCCGCGGCCGCCGGAATGGCGGTCACGGGCATGCGCGACGCGTTTTTCCGGGCCCAGGAAGACGATCTCGCCGCCGCGGCCGTGCGCGTGATCGACGATTTCACGGCTCTCCCGTAAGCCGGACGGCGCGGGTCCGCGCCGCCCGGAGCCGGGGGCGCATTTCTGACAGCAAGGAGGCCTTTTCATGGCCGAAGCAAACGAAACGACGCTGCGCCGCCTGGGAAAAGCCGCGCTTTTGGGCGCGGCCTTCATCTGGGGGAGCTCCTTCGTCGTCATGAAACATACCCTGGACGCGCTGCCGCCCCTCTACCTGCTCACCGCGCGCTTCTCGCTTGCCGCCGCGCTCCTCTCGCTCCTCTTCTGGAAGAAGTGGCGGCTTTTGGACCGCGGCTATATCAAGCGGGGGGCCGCCATGGGCCTTTTCCTCTTTCTGGCCTACACCTCGCAGACCTACGGTCTGGCGGGCACGACCCCGTCCAAAAACGCCTTTCTCAC
>DAOPLW010000188.1:0-3270 GCA_035391945.1 Oscillospiraceae bacterium
ACGGTCCCGGCCACTTCGGTTCCCGGCCCCGGGGTGCCTGAGCCCAGCGGCGAGGCGTACGGACCCTCGGCTGCGTCGGTGCTTTTTCTGATCCTGGTGCCGCTTATTGCGCTGTTTCTGATTTTCGGCCTCCTGTTCGGGCGCAGATACCGGAACCGCTACGGCCCCGGCTATCCGGGCGGCTTCTACCCCATTTTCTGGGGCGGCTTCCGTCCCAGACGGCCGCGCAGGCCGCCTCCCGGCGGGTTCGGCGGGCCTGACAATATGGGCGGCATGCCGCCCCGGCAGAACACCACGCGGCGGCCGCCTTCCGGTGGCGGCTTCGGCGGTTTCGGGGGGCTCGGCGGAGCCGGACGGGGCGGCTCATCCGGCGGCTTCGGCGGGTTTGGCGGACTCGGCGGCGGCCGCGGCTTCGGCGGCGGCGGGCGTTCCTCCGGCGGCGGCGCCGGCAGACGATAAAAAATCTTTAGAAGGGGACTGCGTCCCACCTTGGATACAAGACCGCTCCGTGGCTTCGATGCCCCCTCGCGCGCGGCGCGGGCGGCCGCGGCCCCGTGGCTGCGGGTGGTGACGCCCTGCGGCGGCGTATGTCCGCCTCCGGACAGATTTCATCTTCTTCCGCCGCGGCAGAGAAATACTTTCTCCCGTCTTCCGCCCCGCAAAAGGATCTCGGCCGGACGCGCCGGGCCCTGCCGGGCCGGGCGGTCAAAAACATAGAAACACAAGGCATCCGGGAATTGGATTCCCGGATGCCTTGCTTTGCGGAGCCCGCGGGCCGGGAGTTCTCCGGGATTGAAAACTTTGCGTTTCGATCCGGAAAAACGAAGGGCAGCGGATGGTTCCGCTGCCCTTCGTGTCTTTTCTTTCGTGCGGTGTCAGGATTTGTCCATCGGCATCAGGCCGCTGCGCGCGAGCGCGCGGCGCAGCACGATGGCCAGCGGCACGGCCACGATGACCGCAACGGCGGCGTTGATGAGCGAGCTTGTCGCGTTGGGAATGATCTTCACGAGCGCGGCGTCCGGGGTCAGCCCCTGGAGGAAGCGGTAGTCGTAGAACCACTTTTTGCCCATGTAGAGAATGAAGTAGACGAGGGAACCCAGCACGCCGCCGAGGATGTTGAAGCGCGTGCTCAGCCCGTCGCGCCCGCCGGCGTGGGAGACGAGGCCCGCGAAAAAGCCGATGAAGAACTTGAAGACGAGAGTGAAGGGCGCCGAGGCGATGTACATCGGATTCGTTAGGTCGAAGAGGAAAGAGCCGATGCCGGACGCCGCGCCGCCGGCCCAGGGCCCGAGGATGAGGCCCGAGAGCACGCACATGATGTTGCCCAGATGGACGGGGAAGGAGTCGGAGGGGATGCGCATCCAGGCGGTCGCGAACACGGCTGCGGCAAAGACGCCGACGAGTGCGATCCGGCGGACGGAGCTGTCGTTCTGACGCATGGGAATCAACCTCTTTTTTTCGAAATATGCCCCATTCTACCCGCCTTCTGGCCATCGTAAAAGAGCCAAAACAAAAAAACTTTATGGGGTCAGTTTGAAAAAAGATATGTGATGACCTCATCCAGCGCGGGGAATGGCAGACCGCCGTAACCGAGGACGAGGATATTCTCCGGCGCGGGGGACGGCTCTTCGCCTAAGGGTCCCTCCGGAGCGGTTCTCTCCCTCCCCCCGCCCGGTGCGGCGGCGGGAGGGGGCAGGATGCTGAAGTCCGAGAGCCAGTAGAGCCGCAGCCGGCGCAGGGCGGCCCGTTGCCGCGCCTCGGCCGCGCGCGCCGGGGAGAGGCGCAGCAGCAGGTGCAGCCCCGCGGATTCGCCGGTATAGGGACGGAAAGCTCGCGCAGGCGCGCGGTGAGCGCGTCCCGGCGGCGGCGGTAGATGGCCTTGACCTGCGCGAGGTGGCGGTCGAGGTATCCCTCGGCGAGAAAGCGGAGCAGCGTCTGCTGCTCGAAGCGCGAAACGGTGGAGGAATAGCTCCCGAGCGTATCGGCGAGTTTGGCGGCGAGCGCGGGCGGGAGCACCATGTAGCCGATGCGGATGGACGGGGCCAGGACGCGTGAGAAGGTGCTCATGTAAATGACGCGCCCCGCCCGGTCGAGTCCCTGGACGGCGGGGATGGGACGGCCGGAAAAATGAAATTCGCCGTTGTAATCATCCTCGATCACATACCGTCCCTCCTGTTCCCCGGCCCAGGCAAGGAGCTTCAGCCGCCGGCCGACGGGCATGATGCAGCCGGTGGGGAACTGATGGGACGGGGTTACATAGGCGATGTCCGCGCCGCTTTTTCGCAGGGCGTCCGGGCGCATGCCCTCCGCGTCAAGCGGGATATGCCGCACCGTGACGCCGCTCCCGCGCAGGATGGCCGCCGTTTTCGGGTAGCCGGGGTCCTCCAGCGCGAAGGCGGGGGCGCCGCCGAGCAGGCGCAAAAGGAGCATGAGGAGATACTCCATGCCAGCCCCCACCACGACCTGCGACGCGTCACAGGACACGCCGCGGAACTCCCGGAGATGGAGCGCGATCGCCCGCCGGAGCGGGAGGTCGCCGCGCGGGTCTCCCGCCTCGAGAAGCGCGGCGCCGTCCAGCAGCACCGCCCGGTTGAGCTTGGCCCAGGTGCGGTAGGGGAAGGAAGCCACGTCCACTGCGTTGGTCTTGAGGTCGAGCGTGAAGCGCGGCGGGGGCTCCGTCGGCGCCGGCGCCGGCGCGGCGGGGGAGTCGAAGCGCGCCTCCAGCGGCGAGACGTAGAAGCCGCTGCGCGGCCTGGCGCTCACATAGCCCTCCTGCGCGAGCATGACGTAGGCGGCTTCGACCGTGTTGCGGCTGATGTGGAGGTGCGCGGAAAGCGCCCGTTTGGAAGGCAGCCGCTCCCCCGCGGCAAGCCGTCCCGCGCGGATCTCGGCCGCCAGGTGGCGGTAAAGCTGCTCGTAGAGCGGCGCGCCGCTTTCTCCGGAAAAGGCGACGGTGATAAGTCCCATGTCCTGACCCCATTTATTATTAATATTAGAATAAAATAAATGGTACCAGAACAGAGCCACAATGTCAACAGGGGACAAACCGGCGCGCTTGTCCGAAAAAATCTTTCGCACAGGCAGGAATTTTCATAAATACGGGGTATAAAGGGATACAAGGAACCGTTGGGCCCTGCCTGATAGAAAGAGAGGAGGCGTAGCCATGACCGTTCGGGAAAGGATCGAAGCCGCGCAGGACGCGGTGCTCTCGCCGCTCGCCTGCCGGGCGACGGAAAGCCCCGCGTGCTTGTGATGGGTTCCAGCGTGCTG
>DAOPLW010000189.1:0-3254 GCA_035391945.1 Oscillospiraceae bacterium
GCTGCTTCGTGCAGTTTATCCTTGTCTGGCTCGAGTTCCGCTTCCTGCAGAAGCCGAACGTCCAGAAGATGGGCGAGCTTGACATCGAGAAGCTGCGCAGCACCATTCCGCCCACGACCAAGCGTGAGAGAAACGTCGGTATCGCGTTTATCGTCCTGATCATCATGTGGGTCTTCCCGGAGACCATCATGAAAATTCCCGGACTCTACAGCTTCGGCGCTCTGCTCAAGAATTTCGGGACTTACGCCCCTCCGCTGCTGATCGTTTCCGCCCTGTGCATCATCCCGACGGAAGGCCGCCCGCTGCTGGACCTCAAGAAGGCAGCCGCTTCCATCAACTGGTCCATATGGATGATGATGGCCGCCCTCATGGGTATGGCCACCTTCCTGGGCAAGAGCGACTATGGCGTGATGCCCTGGCTGACGCAGGTCGTCGGCGGCTTCTTCCAGAACCTCGGCGTTTCCGGTACGGTCTTCTGCTGGATCGCTATTTTGTGGGTCGGGATTCAGACGAATTTCATGTCCAATACCGCCTCCTGCTCTCTGTATAGCGCATTCGTACCGATCGCGGCCGTGATCGGCGGCTGCAACCCGCTGGCGCTGGGAATGTGCATCGGCATGATCAGCAATTCCGGCTTCATGGTCCCTTCCGCCAACCCGGTCATGGGCCTGTGCTGCAGTCTGCCGCCGGTGCGTATCACCTATACGATCAAGTACGGCATCATCGCGTCCCTTCTCTGCATTGCGGCGGTCTGCTTCGTAGCCTACCCGCTCTATTCCGCGGTCCTGCCGGTCGTAACCACGCTTGTCGGCTGATCCCGTCGTAATACGCGTTTTTTCCATCGGCGGCCGGTCTAAAGCGTTTTTCCCAAGACGGGAAATGCGGGCGGACGTATCCCGCGAGGCAAAAGACTCCAAAAGGAAGGCGTGTTAATCTATGCCGAAGCAATCCGGAAGGCGGGCGCAATCTTCCCAAAATACCGTTCCGGCCGGGACTTTCCGGCACTTCCGCCTATCTTCAAAAAAAGCCTCCTTCTTTGCAACGGTGTTTCAGCTGGGCGGTTTTGCAGCCTTCGCGGCCGGCATCCTCGCTATGAGTAAGGGAACGGACTCTTTATTCTGGGTTCTTCTGCTTTTTGCCGCCGGGGTGCTGTGTACGACAGCCGCCGTTCTTGTCATGCATTCGAGCCTGGAACGGAATGCATCTCCAAAGCAGAAAAAGCGGTGAATTTTGATCCGGGGACAAAAAGGTCCCCCTGACCCGTGCAAAATCGCTGAAACTTCCCGGCAGACGCTGCTCCGGGTGCGTTCTCCCCAAATCCCGGCCGGAAAACCGGCCCACCGGGGAGTTGGCCGGGAAGGATCATTGCCGGACGGCCACCGAAACTCATAAGGCGAACTGCGCGCCGGCGGTTTTCCGCTTCCGCCGGCGCGACCTGCGGCGCGGTCCGCGTGCAGTTGCTTCGATCGGCTTGGCCCTTATCGATGCTCCCCTCTTTTCTCCCTCTTATACCCCCCTAAAGCGAGAAGCGGCCGCTGTCCTTACCCTCCCCGGACAGCGGCCGTTTCTCATGGTATTTTACAAATGAAGCTCGAGTCTTTTGATTTTATACTGCAGGGCCCGGACAGAGATGCCGAGGTCACTCGCCGTACGTTCGCGGTGCCCGCCGTTGCGCTCCAGGGCCGCGATAATGGACTGCAGCTCCTGCTCCCGGAGCGAAAGCGGGTTCATCTCCCCGCCAAGGCGACCGATGCTGGGCTTTCCCCGGAGCCGGGATGGGAGCTGCGCGAGGCCGATCGTGTCGCCGTCGGTCAGAATCACGATGCTCTCCAACGTATTTTCCAGCTCGCGCACGTTCCCGGGCCAGTCGTACGCCCGGATCGCTTCCATGGCTTCGGGAAGTATCCGGAGCGGAGGCCTCTCGTTGGACTTGGCATGTTTGTCCAGAAAATAGGGGACCAGAGCGTCCAGATCCTCCTTGTGCGTTCGGAGCGGCGGACACTCGATACGGACCACGTTCAGGCGATAATACAGGTCGCGCCGGAAGCTGCCGGCGGCCACCGCCGCCTCCAGGTCCTCGTTGGTCGCGGCCAGAATTCTTGCTCCCACATGCAGCGGCCGCGTTCCGCCCACGCGGAAGTAAACCTTTTCCTGCAGGACGTTGAGCAGCTTCGCCTGGATTTCCAGCGGGAGGGTACCGATCTCGTCGAGAAAAACAGTGCCGTCCTCCGCCAGCTCAAATTTTCCTTTTTTTGCGGCCATCGCGCTCGTAAAAGCGCCCTTTTCGTGGCCGAAGAGATCGCTTTCCACGAGACTAGCGGGAAGCGCCGAGCAGGTGACGTGAACAAAGGGCCGCGACGAGCGGCTCCCCTGCGAATGGATGGACTGGGCCACGATGCCTTTGCCGGTCCCGCTTTCCCCCGTGATGAGCACGGTGGTATTGAGATATTTGACCTTGTCGATCAGGAAACGGATTTTACGCAGCGCCTCTCCGTTTCCAACCATGTTGACGCCGATGTCCGCCGAAGGATGGGCGCGCCCTTTGCCGCGGCTGCGCATCCGGAGATGCTCGCGCAGCTTTTCGATGAGATCCTCCGCGTCAAACGGCTTTGCGATATAGTCGTCCGCACCGGCCTTCATCGCCTCCACGGCACGCTCCACGGAGGCATACGCCGTCATGATGACGGCAACGGTTTCCGGCGCGCGCTGCTTAACGATCCGAATGCACTCCATGCCGGTGTGGCCCGGCATCTGCATATCCAGAACCAGCGCGTCGAAGTGCTCCCGCGCGCACAGCGCAACCACCTCGTCCCCATCTTGCGCGGTGGCGGTTTCAAATCCCTCCTGCTTGAGTTCGGAGGAAAGCACCTTGCATATGGAGATTTCGTCGTCGGCGATCAGAATTTTATACGGCATGACAGACGCCCTCCGTCACAGCTGAAAATGAAGGGTACAGCGCGTCCCGGAGCCCTCCGTGGAATCCAGGCCGATGTCCGCGTTGTATTTGGACAGCGTGCGTTTCACAATGAAAAGACCCATTCCGGTGCCTTTTTCCTTGGTCGTAAAATATGGATTAAAAACCTTGTCCCGGATCTGAGAGGAAAATCCGACGCCGGTATCCTCGATCAAAACGGTCCCTCGCCGTTTTTGGGCCTCGTATGTACTGATAATGGAGATATTGCCCTTTTGAGGGATGGCCTGAAGAGAATTGAGCAGAAGGTTCAGGAAGACCTGCTGCAAATGCAGTTCCCGCG
>DAOPLW010000190.1:0-3245 GCA_035391945.1 Oscillospiraceae bacterium
GCGCGGCGAGAGCGTCCGCGCGTGGAAAGAATTCGGCGCGCATCTCACGGACGAAGGCACCTTTTTCCGCGTCTGGGCGCCGGGCGCGGCGGCGGTCTCCGTCGTGGGCGACTTCAACGGCTGGGACGGCGCGGCGCACCCCATGGAAAACGAAAACGGCATCTGGTCCTGCCTGATCCCCGGCCTGCGGGAGTACGACGCCTACAAATACCGCGTCACCGCCTCCGACGGGCGGGTCTTTGACAAGGCGGACCCCTTCGCCTTTCACGCCGAGACGCGGCCGGGCACGGCCTCCAAGCTCTTCCGGCTGGAGGGTTACCTCTGGGAGGACGGCTCGTGGATGCGTTACCGGCGGGAGAACCCCGTCTACGAACGCCCGATGTATATTTACGAGGCGCACCTCGGCTCTTTCCGGCGCTACCCGGACGGAAACCCCCTCGGCTACCGGGCGCTCGCGGACGCGCTCATCGGGCACGCAAAATCTCTGGGCGCGACGCATCTGGAACTTCTGCCCGTCACCGAGCACCCGCTCGACGACTCCTGGGGCTACCAGTGCTCCGGATTTTTCGCGGCGACGAGCCGCTTCGGCACGCCGCATGATTTCATGTACTTCATCGACCGCTGTCACCGCGCGGGGCTCGGCGTCCTGCTGGACTGGGTGCCGGCGCACTTCGTCAAGGACGCGCACGGCCTTTTCGAGTTTGACGGCGCGCTTTGCTTCGAATACGCGGATCCGCTCCTGCGCGAGCACGAGGGCTGGGGCACGCGGGTCTTCGACTACGGGAAGCCCGAAGTCGTTTCCTTCCTCACCTCCTCGGCGCTCTTCTGGCTCGAGGAGTTCCACCTGGACGGCCTGCGCGTGGACGCGGTGGCCTCGATGCTCTACCGCGACTACGGCCGCAAGGCCGGCGCCTGGCGGCCGAACCGATACGGCGGGCGCGAGAATCTCGAGGCCGTGGCGCTGCTGCGGCATGTCAACACCGAGGCGTTCCTCGCCTGCCCGGGGATCGTCATGGCGGCGGAGGAATCCACCGCGTGGCCGCTCGTAAGCCGGCCGGCGGACGAGGGCGGGCTGGGCTTCAACCTCAAGTGGAACATGGGCTGGATGAACGACGCGCTGCACTATTTCTCCCTGGACCCCATCGCCCGGCAGTACAACCACCGCGACCTGACGTTCCCCCTCATGTACGCTTTCTCCGAGAACTTCATCCTGCCCGTCTCGCACGACGAGGTGGTGCACGGAAAAAAGTCTCTTCTGGATAAAATGCCCGGGGAATACGAGGAAAAATTCGCGGGTCTGCGCGCTTTTTTCGCCTACATGCTCGCCCACCCCGGAAAGAAACTCCTTTTCATGGGCGCAGAATTCGGCCAGTTCTCCGAGTGGGCCTCCGGCCGCGCGCTCGACTGGGACCTCCTCGAGTACCCCATGCACCGGAAGACGCTGGATTTTTTCCGCGCGGCCGGGGCCGCCTATCTGCGGGAAACGCCGCTCTGGGAGCTGGATTTTTCGCCGGCGGGCTTCCGCTGGCTCTGCGTGGACGACAAAAACGGCAACACGCTGGCGTTCCTGCGCTTTGATAAAAGCGGCGCGACGCTCGCCGCGCTCTTCAACTTCTCGCCGGTACACCGGCGGGGCTACCGACTGGGCCTGCCGGAAAAAGGCGCCTGGCGCGTCGTTCTGGACACCGACGAGGCGCGCTTCGGCGGCTCCGGTCTGGGCGGGGAGACGCTCGTGACGGAGGATGTCCCCTGCCACGGATGCGAGCAATCCGCCCAGGTGGACCTGCCGCCCCTCGCAGGGTTGTGGCTTGCGCCCTCGCCTTCGGAGGAGGCGTAGTCCAGTCCGCGATGCCGCGCGCGCGGTTGTCCTTTTCAGCAAAGGTTTTCTTTCGGCAAAAGATTTTTGGGCGGGGCACCCTCCGGGGGCGGTTTTTCCTGTACCGGGCGAAGGTTTCGCTTTTTGCGTAGGATTCTTTTGGGATGGACGCCCTCCGGGGAAAAGAAGCCGTTGTTCTTTTCTCGTCCCGGCAAGGTTATTGCCTTCGGCAGGGGTTCCTTTTTCTGCCTGCCCGGAAAAAGGGGCCAAAAAGAGGGCCCGCAAGGGGAGGGTGTTTCGATTCCCCCTCCCCCTGCGTACCTCCTCCCGCACCGACCAAACACAAGGGGCCGCGGCCCCCTATTGGATGTGCCCCCGGAGTTTGGACGGGGGGTACGGGGAACCGTACGGAGTTCGGATCTGGCTGCGCTGAAATCCCTGCCGCCCAGCTCTCCAAACCCGTAAGCAACTCCGCAAGAAGCGCCCTGTACCGGGGTTTCAGTCAACAGAAGAGAACGCAGCACTCCCTTACGGGCCAAATCCCCTTCGTAAGGCTTCCGGGCGAGGGGGGTTACTCAAGGGGCGTCCCCTTGGGCCGCTTCTTTTTCCATCTTTTCTTGGCGGCGCAAGATAAAGATGGCCCCCGGAGGGCGGCCCCTCCGGAAAAAGCCCCAAAAAGCAGATCCCGCCGCGAACATTCAAAACCAAGAGGGGTGATTCCGATGAAAAAATCCTGCGTGGCGATGCTGCTGGCCGGCGGACAGGGGAGCCGGCTGTACGCGCTCACGAGCCGCGTGGCAAAACCCGCGGTCCCCTTCGGCGGAAAGTACCGCATCATCGACTTCCCGCTCTCCAACTGCATCAACTCGGGCATCGACACGGTGGGCGTCCTCACGCAGTACCAGCCGCTGGAGCTCAACGCCTACATCGGCAACGGCCAGCCCTGGGACCTCGACCGCGCCGACGGCGGCGTCCACATCCTGCCGCCCTATGTCCGAGAGGGCCAGGCGGGCACATGGTACAAGGGCACGGCCAACGCCATCTACCAGAACATGGGCTTTCTTTCCCTCTACGACCCGGAGGACGTCCTCATCCTCTCGGGCGACCACATCTACAAAATGGACTACGCCGCCATGCTGCGGCGCCACCGGCAGAGCGGCGCGGCCTGCACGATCTCCGTTATCGAAGTCCCCATGGCCGAAGCGGGCCGCTTCGGCATCATGAACGTGGACAAGGACGACGTGATCTGCGACTTCGAGGAAAAACCGGCGCAGCCGAAAAGCAATCTCGCTTCCATGGGCATTTATATTTTCCGCTGGGAGAAGCTGCGCGCCTACCTTCTCGCGGACGAGGCCGATCCCAACTCCATGAACGATTTTGGGAAGGACGTCATTCCCGCGATGCTCCGCGCGGGCGAGCGGATGTGCGC
>DAOPLW010000191.1:0-3237 GCA_035391945.1 Oscillospiraceae bacterium
CGTGCGCCCGCCGCAGTTCATCGGCCCCGAGGCCGTCGTATGCCACAGCCTTGTCACCGGCGGCAGCGAGGTCTACGGCCACGTGGAGAGTTCGGTCCTCTTCCACTCCGTCACGGTCGGAGAAGACGCTTTCGTACGCTACTCCATCCTGATGCCCGGCGCGGTCGTCGAAGCCGGCGCGGTCGTCGAATACGCGATTCTGGGCGAGGGCGCCCGCGTGGGCCGCGCGGCCCGGGTGGGCGCGGGCCCGGAGAACATCCCGCCCGAGAGCTGGGGGGTCGCCGTCCTGGGCGACGGCGTCTCGGTCGCCCCCGGTGAAACCGTCCCGCCCAAGGCCATGCGCGAGACCGGAAAGGGGGCAGTCCGGTGAACCAGCTTCACGGCATTCTCTTCGCCTACCGCACCGACCGCCAACTGCGCGAACTCGTCGAACACCGCACGACCGCTTCCATCCCCTTCGCCGGACGCTACCGCTTTATCGACTTCATGCTCTCCAACCTCATTAACGCCGGCGTCACCGACGTGGGCGTCGTCATGCGCGAGAGCTATCAGTCCCTCCTCGACCATCTGGGCAGCGGCAAGGACTGGGACCTCTCCCGCAAGCACGGGGGGCTCAAGCTCCTGCCGCCCTTCTCCTTCGCCCGGGCACGGGGCGGCGGGGCCTACCGCGGCAAGCTCGAGGCGCTCGCCGGCGTCTACGACTACCTCAAGAGCATCCGGCAGGACTATGTCCTTCTCGCCGACGGCGACCTTGTGGCAAACCTCCCGGTGCGCGAGATCTTCGACGCGCATCTAAAAAGCGGCGCGGATATCACCGCCGTGTGCGCCGCCGGCTATCACGGCGAGAGCGCCGTGTCCACCTACTTCCTTCAGAAAAAGGACGGCTCGCTCGACCGCGTCCTCTGCGGCACCGAGACGCCCGTCGGCCTGGAGGCCTTGGAAGTCTCCATCCTTTCGCGCGACCTGCTCCTCTCCCTGGTGGACGAGGGCACGGCGCGCGGCATGAATACCTTCGGCCGGTTCGTCCTGCAGGAGCGGGCCGGTTCGCTCTCCATTCAGACCTGGCGCTTCGACGGCTATGTGGCGCGCATCCGCACTCCCTCGGCCTATTTCGCGCGCAGCATGGACCTTATGCGGCCGGAGGTGCGCGCGTCGCTCTTCGACCGCGCGCGGCCCATCCGCACGCGCGACCGCTCCGACCCTTCCAGCAACTATGCCCCCGGCGCCCTGGTGCGCACCTCCCTCGTCGCCGACGGCTGCATCCTCGAGGGCACAGTCGAAAACGCCATCCTCTTCCGCGGCGTGCGCGTCGCGCCCGGCGCGGTGGTTAAAAACAGCATCGTCATGCAGGACTCCGTCATCGGGAAAGGCGCCGTCCTCGACGGCGTCATCGCGGACAAGGACGTCACCGTGCACGAGGGCCGGCGGCTGGCGGGGCATCCGTCCTATCCGCTGGTGCTTGCGAAAGGAAGTGTGATATGAGCGAGAAGACCGTTCTTCCCCGGGAAACCCCCGTCAAGGTGCTCTTCGCCACAAGCGAAGCGGCGCCGTTTGTCAAGACCGGCGGGCTGGGCGACGTGTCGGGGAGCCTTCCCGCGGCCCTCGCCGCGCTCGGCGCGGACGTGCGCGTGATGCTGCCCCTCTACTCCGTCGTGAGCGAGTACTGGCGAAAGCAGATGACCTTTCTGCGCGCTTTCTACGTGGACCTGAGCTGGCGCTCGCTCTACTGCGGCGTGTTCGAACTCAAGCGTGGCGGTGTGACCTACTATTTCATCGACAACGAACACTACTTTGCCCGCGGCGACATCTACGGCCACTTTGACGACGGCGAGCGCTTCGGTTATTTCTGCCGCGCGGTCGTGGAATCCATCCCGCAGCTCGGTTTCGTGCCGGACGTCATCCACTGCAACGACTGGCAGACGGCGCTCATCCCGCTCTACCTGATGCTAGAAGGCGACCGCGTACCGGAGCTCCGGCGCATCAAAACGCTCTACACCATCCATAATGTGGAGTACCAGGGCCGCTTCGGCCTGGACACGCTCGCCGACCTTTTCGGCCTGCCGCGCGAATGGTACGAAAACGGTCTTCTGGAATACTACGGCGACATCTCGCTCCTCAAGGGCGCGCTTCTCACCGCGGACGCCGTCACCACCGTGAGCCCGACCTACGCGGAGGAACTTGCGGACCCCTTCCACGCGCGCGGTATGGAGGGCGTCATCGCCGTCTGCCGGCACAAGCTCACCGGTATCCTCAACGGGCTGGACATGTCGCTCTACGACCCGGCGGACGACCCCGCCCTCTCCCGGAATTTCAGCGTGGATAACCTGGCCGGCAAGGCGGAGAACAAGCGCGAGCTCCAGAAGGCGCTGGGCCTTTCCGCCTCGCCGGAAACGCCCGTCGTCGCCTGCATCTCCCGGCTCGTGCCGCACAAGGGATTCGACCTCATCGCCGCCGCCCTGCCGCGCATCATGCAGCTGCCGCTGCAGCTCGTGGTCCTCGGGCGCGGCGACTGGCAGTTCGAGCAGCTCTTCCGCAACGCGGCGCGGCAGTATCCCGCGCGCCTTTCCGCGAATATCATGTACTCCGCCAGCCTCTCCATGGGGATCTACGCGGGCGCGGACATCTTCCTCATGCCCTCGCGCAGCGAGCCGTGCGGCCTGGCGCAGATGATCGCCATGCGTTACGGCACCGTGCCCGTCGTCCGCGAGGCGGGCGGCCTGAAGGACACCGTGTTCCCCTATGTCCCCGGCGATGAAAAAAGCAACGGCTTCACGTTCGCCTCCTACAGCGCCGACGACATGCTCTATGTGCTCCGCGAGGCCGTCGATTTTTACGGCGACAAAGACGTCTGGAGACTGCTCCAGCGCCGCGGCATGACCGCGGACTTCTCCTGGAAGCGTTCTGCCGGACAGTATATGGCGCTTTACCGGAAGCTGGCCGGGGAGGCGTAGGCGCCTTCCGCTTCCGGAAAAAGACATCCTCTGAAACGAAACCGTTTCGTGCGGAGTGAAAAAGGCAGCCTTTCAAGGCGATTCTCCCTGCATCGCGTAAAATTTTGCCTTCGGCAGGAGTTCCTTTTTCTGCTTGCCCGGAAAAAGGAACCAAAAAGAAGGCTCGCAACGGCCAAACACAGGGGGGCCTCGGCCCCCTGTTGGATGTGCCCCCGGGCTTTGGACGGGGATTACGAAGCGCCTCGCGGGGGGCCGGTCCTCCAAACCCCCGGGCAATTCCGCAGGA
>DAOPLW010000192.1:0-3230 GCA_035391945.1 Oscillospiraceae bacterium
GCCGCTCGCCCGGGCGGTCACGGACATCTCCTCGTAGTAGGCGCGGTCGAGCACGAAGTCGGCCTGCTGGGGGTCGCTTGTGACGGCGAGGATCTCCTGCGCGTCTGTGATCGCATGCGCCAGCCGGGTGGGGACGCTGCGCAGATCGTTCTGGTGGATGGAGTCCAAAAGCACCTTGGCCGGTACGCGGCCGGTCTCCACAAGGAGATAGTCCGCATCCAGGCCATGCGCGTCCGCCTTCAGGACCACCTTGACGTTGTGGTAGTCGAATTTGATCCTGAATACGTCGATGATGGACCGGTCCGGCACGGAGCTGTACAGATCGTCGAAGGTCTTCTTCCTCGCCGCGGACAGGACTTCCTCAAGGGCGCTCGGTGTCATGGCGGCCATCTCCGAATATCCACATTCGGTCAGCACCTTGGCAGCGTCCTCGGCCGTTTTTGCCTCCATCATCTGTTCCATACGCTCGCGGGACAAAAGATTGCGCTCGAGCATACGGATCCAGGTGGAAGCAAAGAGATAATCAATGTCTTTGATCTTCGCCAAAGTTCATCCTCCTTTTCTATTAGAGGTATGGGACCTTTGGATCACGCAAAGAGAACCTTGGCAGCCTCGCCGGCCAGAGTGCCGCGCTGGAGTCGGACAAGGGTTTCAAAGGTGCAGTTGATCTCGATGTTCCCATCGCTGAGGATCAGGCCGCCCTGGATGGGAGCGGTCTTCGGGGAAAGAGTGAGGGCGGCGGTCTTCCCGGCCTCCGCGAGCTTCCGGTTTGCGGCGGCGAGGATCTTGTCCCCGCAGCGCTTCAGATCCTGCTCGGAGAGAATGATCTCCTCCTTGCCGTTACGCGAAGCGTTCGCGGCGAGCGAGGCGACCAGCGGAACGTACCGCTCCTCGGGCAGGGCAGAAAGTTTCGAGAGCGCGAGGTCGAAGGCGCGGTCGAGCATTTCCTGCTTCGCGGCGAGGATGGTCTTTCTGGCATCCACGCCCGCGACGCTGCCGAGACGCTCGAGGCGGCTGGCGCTGTCCTTCTGGCTTGCGGCGACGAGCTTGTTGTACTCGTCCTGCGCGGCCTTCTCGTAGCCGGCGCGGATGGCGGCGGCCTTCTTTTCGGCCTCTTCCCGTATCAGGCGGGTCTCCTCCATGGAGTCGCTCTCTATGTGGGCGGTGATTTTTTCAATACCGTTCATAATATCCCAACCTTTACAGTCAATGTTGATGAGCACATGCTCACACACCGAGGTTCAGGTTCAGGAGCATGAGGAAGGAGGCAAGCAGGGACAGGATGGCGTAGAACTCAACGGTGATGCAGAGGATGATGCCCTTGGCCCAGTCGTCCGGGCGCTTGGCCATGAGGTTGATGGCGGTGGCGGCGACGCGGCCCTGTGCCGGCGCGGAGATGGCGCAGCCGGTGGCCATCGGCAGGCAGGCGGCGGCGACGCGCAGGCCGTCCGCGACGCTCATGCCGGCGGCGGTGCCGGCGAACACGCCCATCTGCAGAAGGGCGAAGAACCAGACGACCAGACCGTAGAGGCCCTGCGTGCCAGGGATAACCTGCAGGATCATGACTTTACCGAACGCAGAGGGGTCTTCGCAAAGGAGAGCGTTACCGGCCTCGCCGGCGATGCCGCAGCCGCGGGCGGAACCGGCGCAGCTCAGACCGCAGGCAAGCGCGCTGCCAAGAAAGCCAATCGCCAGGCCACCGAAATCAGCAAAGAAACTCATTTTATTAGTCCTCCTTAATATCAACGTAATTGGTTTGAAGCGTGAGGGGTTTGAAAGGCCGACCGCCGTCGCGGTACCATTTGCTGAAGAATTCGAGGAACTGCAGACGCATCGTGTGCACGAAGCAGCCGATGATGTTCAGACCGAAGTTCAGGGTATGTCCGATCAGGAACACGGGGATGAAGAGGAAAATCCCACCGAGAGAACCGAGGCGGTTAAAGACGCTGGCGATGACGTTGCCGGCCAGCATCAGGGCCATAAGACGGGAGTAGGAGAGAATGTCGCCCAGATAACCCGTCACCCCGTTGTAGACGGCGCCGATCACGCCGGTGATCCGGCCGAAGCCCTTCCCGCCGAGCACCGCGCCGGCGAGCATCATCACGATGCCGACGTAGAGCACGGTTTTCCCATGGCCGAGAAAGTTCAGCGCGAGGCCGACGAACATGATCCACCAGGACACGTCGTTGAGCAGGGCGTCCAGCCACTGGCCGTCCTTGACTTTCAGGTACACGCCGAGGCCGACGCCGAGCGCCAGGTGGACGATGCCGATGCACATCGCGGCAACCAATACGTAGAGGGGGTTATTGCCCTCCAGCAGGTTGAGGGGCAGGTCGATCGTGGCCAGACTGCCGATATGGATCGCCCCGAACGTCGGGATGAGAGTCCAGGTTTGACCGAAGATGGTGCCGACCACGGGAACGGCGTCGCCGAAGAGGCTGCCGGTGAAAAAGCCCATGATGAAGGTCGTGATGCCGCACTGGACCATCATGCCCGCGAGGTTTTTCACGCCGCCGCGCGGCCGGGTCTTGCGCAGGATCGTCAGCCCGGCGATCAGCATGATGAGGCCGTAAGCCATATCCGCGAACATGATGCCGAAAAACAGCGCGAACGCGGGCATGACGAAGGGGTTGGCGTCCAGACCGTTGTAGGCGGGGAGCGAATACATCCCCGTCACCAGGTTGTAGGGGGCGGTCAGTTTGTTGTTCTTGAGCTTGATGGGGATCTCCGAGAGTTTCTCCATGTCCGGGTCGGAGAGCTCCCAGGCGCAGGTGCGTCCGCCGAGAAACTTTTCCAGGCGGCCCAGGTCGGGTACGGGCACCCAGCCGTTGAAGAGGATGACCGCGTCGTCCTCGAGGAGCTTGTCGGTCGCCTCGGCCTGCCCGAGTTTGGTGCGCAGGCGGTCGGCGCAGAGCTTGAGCTCCGCGCGCTGCGGCGCGAAGGACGCGGCCTCGGCGGCAAGAGACTCTCTCTCCTTCGCCAGTTTCGCGAGATGGGCCTCGCCGGCGGCGATGCTCTCCTTCGCGGTGTCGCTGAGCCCGGAGAAGGAGGCCGCGGAGAAAGCGAACTCACGCAGCGCGCCGGTCACTTCGGTGACGGCGGTCTTGAAGCAGATGATTTCGAGGTAGTGCTGTGTCCTGTCCGAGGAGACGACGAATACCTCTGATTCAGGGCAGACGGCGTAGACCCGTTCTTTCAGCGCGCCCACTTCCGTCGCGGCGGGGACCGTC
>DAOPLW010000193.1:0-3224 GCA_035391945.1 Oscillospiraceae bacterium
GCCCACGCCGTTCATGAAGAGAACGATGCCGGCGTTGATGCCGAAAACCAGCGGGACGAGGACCGACGCGCCGAACATGGCGAACACGTGCTGGATGCTCAGCGGGATCAGTTGGGAAACCGGGACTTTTTCCTCGACCTGGATGAGCCTGCGGCCTTTTTTTTCTGCCATTTTTCCTTCAACTCCTTAAACCCTTGAAATTTTCTTGTGCAGTATAGCATACGGCCCCGGGGGCGTAAAGAGGAATTTCGTCCGAAAGGGCCGAAATCCGACATTTCGTAGGCTTGCACAGACAGGGTGTAAAAAGTCTGTGGAAAGCGTGTATGGTACGCGCATTGACAAGCTTCCCGTTTTCCTTTATGATATGATTTGAGTTTTCCTATAAACCTGCGCGTTTTTGGCCTTTCCGCTGCGGAAAGGCTGCTTTATTTCCGCTCGCCGGGAGGGTGCCATGTGAAAAAGCCCTTTGCTTCGCAGGAAGTCCTGCAGAAAATCGCCGAGGAATTCGGCACGCCTTATTATATTTACGACGCGCGCGGTATCCGGGAAAACGCGCGGCGGCTCGCCGCGGCGTTCGCCTGGAACCCGGGCTTCCGGGAATTTTTCGCCGTGAAGGCCACGCCCACGCCCGCGATCTTAAAGCTCCTGCGCGAAGAGGGCTGCGGCGTGGACTGCGCCACGGAGACGGAGCTTCTCCTCGCGGAGAAGTGCGGCTTTACCGGGGCGGAGATGATGTTCTCCTCGAACGACACCCCCGCCGGGGCGTTTTGCGCCGCCCGCCGGCTCGGCGCGACGGTGAACCTCGACGACCTGACCCACATCGCCCTTCTCAGGGAAAACGGCGGCCTCCCGGAGACGGTCTCCTGCCGCTACAATCCCGGCGGTTGTTTTTCGCTCGGCGAATCCAAGGAGGGCTTCCAGGTCATGGACTACCCGCGCGACGCCAAATTCGGCTTCATGCGCCCGCAGCTCACGGAGGGCTTCCGGGAACTCATGGCCCTCGGCGCGAAGCGCTTCGGCCTGCATGCCTTCCTTGCGAGCAACACGCTCTCCGACGAATACTATCCCGCGCTCGCGCGCATCCTCTTCCGGACCGCCGTCGAGCTGCGGGAGGAGACCGGCGCCGACATCCGCTTCGTGAACCTCTCCGGCGGCGTGGGGGTCCCCTACCGTCCCGGCGAGCGGGAGAACGACATCGCGGCCATCGGTCTGGGCGTCCGTCGGGCGTTCGAGGAAATCTTCGTTCCCGCGGGGATGGGGGACGCGGCCGTCTATACGGAACTCGGCCGCTTCATGCTCGCGCCGTACGGCGCACTCGTGACCCGGGCAACGCGCGAGAAGCACATCTATAAAGAATATATCGGGGTGGACGCCTGCGCGGCGGACCTTCTGCGCCCGGCCATGTACGGCGCGTACCACCACATCACGGTCCTCGGCAAGGAGGACGCCCCCTGCGACCACACCTACGACGTGACCGGGTACCTCTGCGAGAACAACGACAAATTCGCCGTCGACAGGAAGCTGCCGAAGATCGACAGGGGGGACCTCCTCTTCATCCACGACGCCGGCGCCCACGGCCACAGCATGGGCTACAACTACAACGGCGCGCTGCGCTCCCCCGAGCTGCTCCTCGAGGCGGACGGCTCCGTGCGCCTCATCCGCCGGCGCGAGACGGTCGGGGACTACTTTGCGACGATGATCTTCTGAGCGGGAAACTGTGCCGATCCGATGCAAAACAGAAAAAAGAGGCCCGCCGCGCGGTGCGCGGCGGGCCTCTTTTTTGTTTCTGTTACGCCTTCGTCTTGGGCGTTTCGTCCTTGAAGATCTCCTTGACGGAGCCGGCGAGCCCCGCGAGGCCCTGGATCTCCGAGGGGATGATGAGCTTCGTGGCCTTGCCGTCGGCCACCTTCGTCATGGTCTCCAGCGCCTTGAGCTTGATGACCTGGTCGTTCGGGTTGGCTTCGTTGAGGAGCCGCAGGGAGGTTGCCAGCGCCTCCTGGACCTTGAGGATGGCGGCCGCCTGGCCTTCGGCCTCCATGATGGCGGCCTGCTTGGACGCGTCGGCCCGGAGGATGACGCTCTGCTTCTCGCCTTCGGCAACGAGGATCTGGCTGGCCTTCTGGCCCTCGGCCTGCAGGATGGCCTGGCGGCGTTCGCGCTCGGCCTTCATCTGCTTCTCCATGGCGTCCTGGATCTCGCGCGGCGGGATGATGTTTTTGAGCTCCACGCGGTTGACCTTGATGCCCCAGGGGTCGGTGGCCTCGTCCAGGATGGTGCGCATCTTGGTGTTGATGAGGTCACGGCTCGTCAGGGATTCGTCGAGCTCGAGGTCGCCGATGATGTTGCGCAGCGTCGTGGCCGAGAGGTTCTCGATGGCGCTCATGGGATGCTCCACGCCGTAGGTATACATCTTCGGGTCGGTGATCTGGAAGTAGAGAACGGTGTCGATCTGCATGGTGACGTTGTCCTTGGTGATAACGGGCTGCGGCGGGAAGTCCACGACCTGCTCCTTGAGGGAGACGGCCTTCGCCACGCGCTCAATGAACGGAATCTTGAAGTGCAGTCCCACGCCCCAGACCGTCTGGAACGCGCCCAGCCGCTCGATGACGAACGCCTTGGACTGCTGCACGACGACGATGTTCTTGGTGAGGATGACGAGGATGATGGCGATCAGAATGATCCAGGGCAGCGCGGACCCGAGCGCGGAAAAAAATTCGAGCATGGCAGGGTTCCTCCTTTTATCCTTTTATTTTAACGGTTGGCCGGAAACGGACGGCTACTGCTGCGCGGCCGCCTCCAGCGGTTCTACGAAGACCTTGACCCCTTCGATGCGCAGCACGCGCACGCGGCGGTCCTTTTCGATCACGGCGCCGTCCTCGCTCCTCGCGGTCCAGACGTCGCCTCCCACGGAGATTTTCCCCGTCGCGGCAAGGTTGTTCACGGTTTCGGTCACCACGCCTTCGCGGCCGATGACGCGGTCGGCGTTGGTGGCCGTGCGGCGCGGCGTGAGGTATCTTTTCGCCAGCGGGCGCAGCAGGACCATCGCGACGGCGGACACGGCGAGGAACACCACGACCTGGAGCCACAGCGGCGCGCCGAGAGCGGAGCAGATCATCGCGGCCAACGCGCCCGCGCAAAACCAGATGGAGGTCAGCCCGAAGGTCGCGGCCTCCACAATGGCCAGCACAATAAGGCGGCGAGCCAG
Source organism: Oscillospiraceae bacterium (assembly GCA_035391945.1). Classification (GTDB taxonomy): domain Bacteria; phylum Bacillota; class Clostridia; order Oscillospirales; family Oscillospiraceae; genus DAOPLW01. The sequence continues at coordinate 3,206 of DAOPLW010000193.1, forward strand.
AAGAGCGTCATAGAAAAAC
>DAOPLW010000194.1:0-3213 GCA_035391945.1 Oscillospiraceae bacterium
GTAATCCAAAATAACGGTTGCATTCCGTTCCGGTTTCCGGTACAATAGCCCCGAAAAATCTCAAAACCAATGAATTGTGAAATTAAGGAGGATACATTATCATGGCCAAGCAGAAGTTTGAGCGCACTAAGCCCCACGTAAACATTGGCACCATCGGCCACGTGGACCACGGCAAGACCACCCTGACCGCTGCCATCACCAAGTATCTCGCCTTCTCCGGCAAAGCTGCCTACACCGATTATGCCAGCATCGACAAGGCCCCTGAGGAGAGAGATCGCGGTATCACGATCAACACCGCCCACGTCGAATACCAGACCGACGCGCGCCACTACGCGCACGTCGACTGCCCGGGCCACGCCGACTATATCAAGAACATGATCACCGGCGCCGCGCAGATGGACGGCGCGATCCTCGTCATCGCCGCCTCCGACGGCCCGATGGCCCAGACCCGCGAGCACATTCTGCTGGCCCGTCAGGTGGGCGTGCCCGCCATCGTCGTCTTCCTCAACAAGATCGACCAGGTCGACGATCCCGAGCTCATCGAGCTCGTCGAGATGGAAGTCCGCGAGCTTCTGACCAAGTATGAGTTCCCGGGCGACGACATCCCCATCATCAAGGGCAGCGCCCTCAACGCCCTGGCTTCCGAGTCCACCGATCCCAACGCCCCCGAGTACGCCTGCATCAAGGAGCTCCTGGACGCGGTCGACAACTATATCCCGACTCCGGCCCGCAACGACGACCTGCCCTTCCTGATGCCCGTTGAGGACGTCTTCACCATCACCGGCCGCGGCACCGTCGCCACCGGCCGTGTCGAGCGCGGCATGATCAAGCTCGGCGAGAAGGTCGAGATCGTCGGCCTCTCCGAGGAGCGGAAGGAGACCGTCGTCACCGGCATCGAGATGTTCCGCAAGCTCCTCGACTACGCGGAGGCCGGCGACAACATCGGCACCCTCCTGCGCGGCATCGACAAGAAAGAGGTCGAGAGAGGTCAGGTCCTGGCCAAGCCCGGCTCCATCCACCCGCTGACCAAGTTCACCGGTCAGGTGTACGTTCTCTCCAAGGACGAAGGCGGCCGCCACACCCCGTTTTTCAACAACTACCGCCCGCAGTTCTATTTCCGCACCACCGACGTGACCGGCGTCATTACCCTGCCGGAAGGCGTCGAGATGTGCATGCCCGGCGACAACGTCGACATGAAGGTCGAGCTCATCACCCCGATCGCCATCGAGAAGGGCCTGCGCTTCGCCATCCGTGAGGGCGGCCGTACGGTCGGCTCCGGCGTCGTCATCGAGTGCCACTAAGCCATAAGTCCAAAAACCCGCTGCCTCCAGGAGGCGGCGGGTTTTGCTTTGCCGAACCCCCTGCGGAGGCGCGGCGCAAAAAGCGTCCCCGGGAACCAGGTCCCCGGGGACGCTTTTTTGTTTTGATACGCCGCCGTTTCCGCCGACCGGCCCGGCGGCGCGCAGGGCGAAGCGGTTCTTTCTCATCCGTAAATCCGGTACTCGACGAGGATCTTCACGCCGAGCGCGATGAGCACGAGCCCGCCGGCGATCTCCGCGCGCTTCTGAAACAGTCCCCCCAGCTTCCGGCCCGCCAGGCCCCCCAGAACGGAAAGCAGAAAGGCCACGACGCCGATGATCACGGCGGAAAGCAGAATGTTTACGTCCATAAACGCCATCGAGACGCCCGCGGCCAGCGCGTCGATACTGGTGGCCACGGCAAGAAGCGCCAGCCGCGGCGCGGTCAGGTCTGCGCCGCGCGCCCCGTCCCCGTCCGCGTGCAGCGCCCCGTAGATCATGCGCCCGCCGATCAGCGCCAGAATTGCAAAGGCGAGCACGTGACCCGCCCTCTCCATGCGCTCCGCGATGCCGCTGCCCAGAAACCAGCCGAAAAGAGGCATGGCGAACTGGAACGTGCCGAACCACAGGCCCATACGCAGCGCCTGCCTCCGTCCGAACCCGGGGACCGAGATGCCGCTGGAGACGGAGACGGCGAGGGCATCCATCGCAAGGCTGACCGCAATCAGAAAAACCGATACCAAATTCAGGGCTCCTTTTTTCTCTCTTCTTCGTCCGGCGCCGCGTCCGGCGGGGTCGGCACAACGATCCCGAAGAGGTAGATAAGCGATGTGATCTCCACAAGCGGGATCACGAAAACGCTTGGGATACCGTAGAGCAGCGAGCTTGCGATCTCCAGCGGCCAGAAGGCCAGGCGCAGGAAAAAGAAATCCTTCACGCGGCCGCGCATGAGCGCGCGCCCCTGCGAAACCGCTTCCCGGAAGTCCAGTTCCGTCTGCCGGGCGAGGACATAGGAGATCGCGTTATAGGTGAGCATCCGCGCCTTGGCGAAGCAGTAGAGCACCACATATAAAATCAGCACCAGCCACAGGAAGCTCGCGGCCACGCTCTCGGCCATCCCGCTCTCCCGCTGCCCGTTGAGCCACCAGAGCGCGGCGAGGGGCAGAGCGGTCACGACGATCTGATACGCCCAGGTCACCAGCATGAGGAGCCCCTGCGCGCCGATGGCGCGCGCGGCTTGTCCCAAATCCAGATACCAGGGGCCGAGCGCGCCGAGGCGGGGGCGGCTGCCCTCCATGATCCCGAAAAAGGACTGCAGCGCCCAGAGCATGATGGGGGAGAACACCAGCACGTAGACGACCTGCGTCAGGGCCGTGATGAGCGCCTCCCTCTCGGTGAGCGCGATACGCAGCACCACGCCGATGAAGTCCAGGCGCAGCACGGCCTGGAACCCGTCGGAAAAGATCTGGAACCCTTCCGCGGCCGTGTCCTCGGCCGCGCGGGTCATCTGGAGCAGAGTCCCCGTGTCGTAGCCATAGAAGAGGTAGGAGAGGAGCGTACTGAGGGCCACCACAAGGATCGACACGAAAAGCACGCTGCGCAGGTTCGCGGTCATGAGCTGCCACGCCGCGACGCGCGCCTCCCTGCGAGTCAGTTTTCTCATCCGGTCTCACCGCTTTCCGTCGGCGCGGGCGTCTCGCCGTACAGGAACGGCGTGGGCGTCGGGCTCGTCTCGGGCGTTGGGGTAACTTCCGGCGTCGGCGTTACCTCCGGCGTGGGGGTCACTTCCGGCGTCGGCGTCACCTCCGGCGTGGGCGTCACCTCCGGCGTGGGGGTCACTTCCGGCGTCGGCGTCACCTCCGGCGTCGGCGTCACCTCCGGCGTGGGCGTCACCTCCCGCGCGGGCGTCACCTCC
>DAOPLW010000195.1:0-3207 GCA_035391945.1 Oscillospiraceae bacterium
CAGGAACCGGTGACGCGGCTTCTCGCGCGCTACTGCCCCGACTACGACGCGCTCGTCGTCAAAATCTGCGAGCCCGTCCTCACGAACGCCGTGGGGCTCGCGCTCCTGGGGGGCGACATCCGGACGCTTGGCATCACGGACGGGGACCGCGCCCGCCTTGCGGACCTCTTCGGGAGCACGCCGGAAGGGGAGGCGCGCGCCGCGCTCCGGAGCGCCGCCGCTCTGCTCCGCCGCGCGCCGGAGCTTCGGGAGGAAGAAGCGGGAGCCTATCTGGCGCAGACGGCGGAGGACCTGTATCCGCGTCTCATGGCGGCGCGCTCCTCCGGACATCTGGACGGGCTGTTTTTATCCCTCGCGCCGCCGCGCGGCTAGACGGGGCGCTCCCGGCGGGAGGTTCTCGGGCGCACGGGCTCCCAGAGGAAGAAACGGACGACGATGCGGGGAGCATCGTTACAAATGAGCGCTGCCTCCCTATAGCGCCCGTCATCCGCGGCAATGGAAACACGGACAAGAAGGGACCCGGCCGTCCCGGCCGGGTCCCTTTCAGCAGGCGGGTGCTTACGAAGGATTCCCGGCGGTCAGGCACACCGGCCGCGCAGCCCCGGCACATCCATCGGCCCGCCGGCGCGCCTCGTCTCCCGCAAGAACCGTCTTTGCACGGCGGGCGCCCATCGGCTCCGCCATCCCGGCCTTTTCCGGCGGCAGACCGGCGCCGCGCCTGCCGCGCGCCTCGCTTCCGATAAAATATGACAGCGCTTGCATTCCCGGCGCGTGTGTATTATAATACGCGGGTATAGAATTCTCTGTTTGCCCAATTGCTTGCGGCCGGCGACTTCTTTCGGAGCCGCCGGCTTTTTTACAGGAGGGACAAGGTAGTGGCGCAGGTTCTCGCGGTCGGCTGCGGCGGCTTTCTGGGCTGTTCGTTCCGGTTCGGCCTTACCAAACTGTTTGACGCTTTCGGGCAATTCCCGATCGCGACGCTCATGGCCAATGTGATCGCCGGGTTTCTCATCGGCTTTTTTACCGGTGCGGAACGGGGCGGACGCTGGATGACCCCGCATGTCAAGCTGTTTCTCACCACGGGGATGCTGGGAGGACTATCCACTTTCTCCACGTTCAGCCTGGAGACCATCCGCCTGTTCGCGGAGGAAAGATACCTGCACGCGGTCGGAAATATCGCGCTCAACCTGGCTTTGAGCTTCGGCGGCGTCGTGCTCGGCCTTGCCGCCGCGCGGCTGCTTTTCGGGGAAAACGCCGCGTAGGCCCGCCGCGCGCCGGCACGGATGCGCAAGGGATATCAAAAGGCGCGGAACCGGGATCGTCATCCCGGCTCCGCGCTTTTTTTCTGCAGTACGCTTTCGGATTCGGCGGCTTCCGGGTCACGGGGCTTAAAGCTCCCCAGCTGCCGCGCAGCGCCGCGTTCCGCTCCCGCTTCTGTTTCTTGGAACGCTTCTCAAACGGAACAAATTTTTTCATCCGCGGACGGGCCTCCTTTCCGCATTGATTAGCATGATTCTATCAGACGGCGGCCCTTCTGTCAAAGAGCCGCGGCATGTTTTCTGAACACGGCGCAGCCCGTTTCAAAGAACGGTTTGACGGAGCGGGAAGGACAACCCGGATTTTTTTCGACGCTTCCCCTTCCGCCCCCCCCCCCCTCGCCCGAGGGTTTTTGACAGGCTGAATGAGGCGCGCGGGCTTTGCCCGCGCGCCTCATTGCTTTTATTCCAGCGTTTCCAACACCCTTCCCAGCATGACCGCAGCCTGGGCGCGGGTCACCGTCAGCTCCCCGCAGAAGCAGCCGTCTATGCCCTCGATGATCCCCAGCGTCTTAAGCGCCTGGACATAACCGAGGTCGGATTCCGGAATTTCGTCCTGGTCGAGGAACACCAGCGTGTCCGCCGAGATGTCGGTCGGATCCAGCCCGAGCGTTCTGGCGAGCATCACGGCGAACTGCAGGCGGCTGAGCGGTTGTTCCCCATAGTTCTGGCTCTGCGCCGCAATGTGCAGGGCCGCCGCCTCGCCCATCTGCTCCCTCGCCCAGACCGGCACCGCGTCCCAATCGACCGCTTCGGCTTCGGCCTCGGTTCCAGTTTCGGTTTCGGTGTCGTCTCCCGCGATGCAGTTCATCATGCGGGCCATCATGAGCACGCACTGCGTGCCGGAAACGTCCTCGTCCGGATGAAAGCTGCCGTCGGGGCGTCCGTTGACGAGCCCCCAGCCATAGGCCGCGCGGAGCTCCTCCCCGGCCCAGTGCCCCTCCGTGTCGGTGAAGCAGGAACCGGTCTCATCTTTTTCCTGCAGGCGTGCTTGCGCCTGCGTCTTAGCATCGTCGGAAACCGAGAGCCGGTCCCTGAGACGGAGCCTTGCCTGCTCCTCTTCCTCGGTGCAGTCTTCAGACTGCAGGCAGGTCTGGTCCTGGGCCCGGTCCTGCGTCTGATCGCGGTCCGCGGTGCCGTCCCCCGTGGCGAGCGCCGGGACGGAGACGCTGCAGACGAGCAGCAGCGCCATCAAAAGAGACAAAGCATTCTTTTTCATGCTGACACCTCATTTGTCAAAATTTATTGTATCAAATCTTTATTTGCCGCCGCCGGCTCCACTTTCCGCCTGCGCGCCGGAGGAGACTCCGCCGCCGGCCGCCGAGCCCGCGTTCTCCGCGCCGGAGGCCGCCGCGCCGCTTTGCCCGGCGCCGCTGGAAGCGCTGTTTTCAGAGCCCGTGTCCTCCGCGCCGGCCTGCGCGTCGCTGCCCGCGTCCTGCGCCCGGGCGCTTTCCGCGCCGGCGGGAGACGGATCGGGGACCTGCGCGGAGCCGCTTTGCGCCTGACCCTGCGCCACATCGACGGACGGCTCTTCATTCCAGGCCTGCTGCGACGTATCGCCGCGGTTCTGCGCCTGCTGCTGCTCGCCGCCATTGCCGGTCTGGTTCTGCTGCCCCCCGTCGGGGTCCTGGGCCTGATCCTGCCCGCCGTTCCCGTTTTGACCCTGCCGCGCCGCTTCGCCCGCCGTCCGCACCTCCTGCGCGGCGGCGCGGATCCGCTCGAGCGCGGCCGCATCCCCGCTGCTCTGCCATGCGTTTTCGCCGCGCGCCATCAGGGCGTCCATGGCGGCGATGATGTCGGTCACTTTTGCGTTCTGATACTGCGCCATGTCGATGCCGAGGTCTAGGGCCTGCAGCATCCGGATGAGCCGATATTTGCCGGGGGAGACGCC
>DAOPLW010000196.1:0-3190 GCA_035391945.1 Oscillospiraceae bacterium
CTTTGTTGCCAACCCCGGACGCCCCGATCCGATAAGCTCCGCGCCGGGCTTGACGGCGAACTGCACCGGGACCTCGCTCACGACGATGGTCAGCGCCGTGAGCGTACATATGATGATGGTGTCCATGAATACCTCGAAGATCCCGTACAGGCCCTGCGCCACGGGGCTATCCGTATGGGCGGCCGCGTGGGCGATCGGGGCGGAGCCGAGGCCCGCCTCATTGGAGAAGGCGCTGCGCTTGAGGCCCCAGGTGACGGTCCTGGAGACCGTGATGCCGAATGCGCCGCCGAGCACCGCCGACGGGTCGAACGCGCCCACAAAAATCTTGCCAAGCGCGTCGCCCACACGGCCGATGTTCATCAGAATCACGGTGAGCGTACAGAGGCCGTACACCACGCTCATGAACGGCACCAGCTTTTCGGCGACCGCGCCGATGCGCTTGAGCCCGCCGAGAAGGACCAGTCCCGCAAAGACCGCAAGGATGATGCCGACGGCCAGATTGATCGTCCCGGCCGCCCCCGCCGCCGCGGGATTGAATGCGGCGGCGGCGGTATTGACGGCGCCGGCTATGGAATTGGCCTGGGACATGTTGCCAATGCCGAACGCCGCCAGCGCGCCGAACGCCGCAAAGAGGCCCGCCAGCCACTTCCAGCTCTTCCCGAGTCCGTTCGTTATGTAATACATCGGACCGCCGACCCAGTCGCCGGCGGCGTTGCGCTCCCGGTAGCGGATGGCGAGCACAACCTCCGAATATTTGATGACCATGCCGAAAAGCGCGGCGACCCACATCCAGAAGACCGCTCCGTAGCCGCCGAGCGCGATGGCCTGAGAGGTCCCCACGATATTGCCGGTGCCGATCGTGGCGGCCAGCGCCGTGGAGACGGCCTGGAACGGCGTAATCGCGCCCGCCCCGGCCTTCTGCCGGTGGAACATTTTCCCGATGGTGTTTTTCATCGCATAGGCGAATTTCCGGAACTGCAGAAAACCGGTCCGGACGGTGAGGTAGAGGCCGCCGCCCAGCACGCAGGCAAGAAGGATATAGCCCCACGCGATGGCGTTTACGGCGTTGTTGACGGATACGATCCAATCCATGGCAACCCCTCCTCTTCCCGCTCCGGCCCCGAAAACAGAAGAACCGGCCACCGTTCGCGCCCGGTCTTTTCTTCCGTAGGCGGCCATATGTTCCGTCGGCAGGCCGGGAAGGGCTTCCCCTCACAATGTAAATTTCAGCAAATCCGGCTGCAATTTTCAGACGTTTTCCCGGCACAACAGCACTCTATGCCGGCTCCATCCCGCATATTCCCAAACAAAAAGCGCGTCCCGCTTCATTAGCGCGGGACGCACTTTTTGTTTTTCAGTCAAACACACCTGCGGACAGATAGCGCTCCCCGGTGTCCGGCAGAAGCGCCACGATGGTCTTTCCCCGGTTCTCTTCCCGGCGGGCGAGCGCCGCGGCCGCGGCCACGGCCGCGCCGGAAGTGATCCCCACGAGAAGTCCCTCCCGCCGCGCGAGCGCCCGGCAGGCGGCATAAGCGGCGCCCCCTTCCACGGGCAGGACCTCGTCGTACACGGACCGGTCCAGATTCCCGGGGACGAAATTCGCGCCGATGCCCTGCAGCGGATGCGGCCCGGCTTTGCCGCCGGAGAGCAGCGGCGACGCCGCCGGCTCCACCGCAACCACGCGGACGGCGGGATTTTTCTCTTTCAGATAGCGCCCCACGCCCGTGACCGTGCCGCCGGTCCCGACGCCCGCGACAAAGAGATCGACCTTGCCGTCCGTGTCCGCCCAGATCTCCGGGCCGGTCGTTTCGTAATGCGCGGCCGGGTTCGCGGGGTTTTCAAACTGGCCGGGAATGAAGCTGCCCGGCAGGGCGGCCGCAAGCTCCTCCGCTTTTTTCACCGCGCCCGTCATGCCCTCCGCCGCGGGCGTGAGGACCAGCTCGGCGCCATAGGCAGAAAGGAGCTTCCGACGCTCGGCGCTCATGCTCTCCGGCATCGTGAGGATCACCCGGTAGCCCCGGGGCGCCGCGAGCGCCGCGAGCGCGATGCCCGTATTCCCGCTCGTGGGCTCGATGATGACGCCGCCGGCTTTCAATAGCCCGCGCGCCTCGGCATCCTCCAGCATGAAGAACGCCGCGCGGGCCTTGGCGCTCCCCGTCGGCTCCAGATTCTCCAGCTTCGCCAGAAGCGTCGCTTCAAGCCCCTCGGCCCGGGCATAGCTTCGCAGGGCCAGGAGTGGGGTCCTCCCCACCAGTTCCTCGATGCTGTAATAAATTTTCATGCTTTACCTCCCCGGCAGGCCGAAGCGCCGCTCCAGGATCACCCTGCCGAAGCAGGTGATGCTGCGCCCGCTCCCGGCCGTCACAAGCACGTCCGCATCCGCGCGGGCACGGTTGAGGGAAAAGAGATACACGTTTCCGCCCGGGTCCTTGTAATACTGCTTGCAGAGCATCTCCCCGTCCACGCAGAAAATACCCACGTCCCCCGCCGAGAGCGGGTCCCGCGACACATAGGCCACCGCGCCGTCGCGGATATGGGGCTCCATGCTGTCGCCCTGGATGCGCACGGCGAACGTCGCCGCGCGCGGCACCGTTCCCGCCACCTCGACGAGGTCGTAATCCTCGTCAAGGACCGGCGAGGCGTATCCCGCGGCCGCGCTCGTGCGGTAGAGCGGAATATAGCGCGGCGGCGCGGTCTTTTCACCCAGTTCCTCCTCGTAGCGGCTCTCATAGTCGCGCAACTGGTCGACGAGTACGTTCACCGCCGCGCGGCCGTTGGGCGAGAGCGCGCGGTAACGCCGGAAATAGAGGTCGTCCGCCGCCGAGATCGGCGCGTGCTCCACGCCGAGAAGATAGTCCACCGTCACGTCGAAATAGCGGGCCACCCGCACGAGGAACAGATGCCCCGGTTCACGCTGGCCGTTTTCGTAGTTTCGCAGCGTCGTGTAGGGAACATCCAGCGCGGCGGCCAAATCCGCCCGGCTCACGCCGCGCGATGCGCGCAGATCCATCAGTGTCGCGCCAAAAGCCATTGTCCGGCCTCCTTTCTTCCTTTTCATAGTATAACCATTTTGAAAAATACACAAGTGATATTTGCTCATATTGAGCAAATATTTTTCCTTAGGCTCTTGACAATTGCTCGATACGGGCTATAATAAAATTTGCAAAGCTCATTATGAGCCTTGCAAATC
>DAOPLW010000197.1:0-3162 GCA_035391945.1 Oscillospiraceae bacterium
GACCGCATGAACGACGCCTATCTCAAGGCCAACGCCCAGCGGGACGGCGTAAAAAGCTACGGCCGGATGGTCGACCTGCTCCTCGCGGAATACCGCGACGAGCTCTCCTAGCAGGACGGACGTATCCGTTTTTTCGCCTGCGGCGGAGCAAAAAGTGGAAAATCGGCACTGCGTGACAAAATCACGGAAATGCCGTGTTTTTCGGGATATACTAACGACAACAAAATAAATAAAGGAGTGTTGAGCATGTCCCTTCAGACATTCACCAAAGATAACTTTGACACCGAGGTTCTCAAGTCCGACCGCCCGGTCCTCGTGGACTTCTGGGCCAGCTGGTGCGGACCCTGCCGGATGCTCTCCCCCGTGGTGGACGAGATCGCGGGTGAAGTGAGCGACACGAAGGTGGGCAAGATCAATGTGGACGAGCAGCCGGAGCTCGCGGCGCGGTACGGCGTCATGAGCATCCCGACGCTTCTGGTCTTCCAGGACGGCAAGGTCGCCAAGAAGTCCGTGGGCGTCAAGAGCAAGTCCGCCATCCTCTCCATGCTGAAGTAAGGTTTTACCTGCGCCCACAGAGCGGCCGGCGGGATTTCCGGGCGCGAAAAGCCCTTTCCGGAATATGGCCCCGCGGGCCGGCGCGAAGCACATGGTCCCTACACAAAAGGAAACAGCCGCCGGGCGGCTGTTTCCTTTTATTTTGCCAGCGCGCGCAGCCTTTTGCGGTCGGTGAGCGCAACGCCGCCGCGTGAGAGCGTGACGAGCCCCTCCGACTGAAAATATTTGAGCATCCGGGTGACGACCTCGCGGGCGCTGCCCATGTGCCGCGCGATGCGCTCATGGGTAATCTCCAGTTCGTCCGTCCCCTCCACTGCGCTCTCGTCGAGGAGGAAGGCCGCGAGCCGCTGGTCGAAGCGCTGGAAGAGGATCTGGTCCATACGCCACATGACCTCGGAAAACCGGGTGGCCATGAGGCTGCTCGTGAAGCCGGAGAGCTTGACGCTCTCCGCCGCAAGCGCCTGATAGACGCCCGCCGGGATAACCCAGAAGGACGTGTCCACCTCGGCCTCGATGCGGATATCCACCTGCAGGTCCGTGAGGATGCAGGAGGCGGAGAAGAGGCACACGTCGCCCTCGAAAAGCCGGTAGAGCGTGATCTCCCGTCCCTCGTCGGAGAGGATGCAGGCGCGCAGACGGCCGGCGTGGACGACGATGAGGCCCACGCAGTCGTCCTCTCCCTCGCTCAGCGCGGTCCCGCACGGTACCGAGCGGTATACGGCGTTTTGTTCAAGCCTCCTGCGCTCCGGTTCGCCCAGTTCGTTCCAGATGGGAAAATAATCTCCGATGAATGGCATGGCGCCCGCCTCCCAGCCTGCTGTTTTTTTCTTATTATAGGCCATTGTCCGCCCCGGCGCAAGCGGGGAAAATTGTCCCGTCCGAAACCCCGGGCGCACGGGCACAAAAATATGTCCGCAGGCCCATTTTTTGTTGACTTTTAGGGGATAACCATTTATATTGTTATCACTTGCTATAGGGGGACGATCGTCTCAAGAACGGGGGAGGATAATGTCCAAAGAGTTGATTCGCCTGACGAACTGCGTCATGGCGTTTGACGACGAGCTTGCTCTCGATTCGATCAATCTATATATCAATGACAGAGAATTCCTCACATTGCTCGGACCCAGCGGCTGCGGGAAAACCACGACGCTGCGGATCATAGGCGGCTTCCTGAAACCGACTTCAGGAGACGTCCTCTTCGACGGTGTGAGGATTAATGACGTTCCGCCCCATAAACGGCAGATCAATACCGTCTTTCAGAAGTATGCCCTCTTTCCCCATCTCAACGTCTTCGAGAACATCGCATTCGGCCTGCGCATCGCCAAAACGCCGCAGGCGGAGGTCCGCGCGCGCGTTTTGGAGATGCTGGAGATCGTGAGCCTGAAGGGCTTTGAAAACCGCTCGGTCAACATTCTCTCCGGCGGGCAGCAGCAGCGCGTGGCCATCGCACGGGCTCTCGTGAACCGCCCGAAGGTGCTCCTCCTGGATGAGCCGCTCGGCGCGCTGGACCTGCGGCTGCGCAAGGACATGCAGAACGAACTTAAGCGCATCCAGCAGCAGATGGGCATCACCTTCATCTACGTCACCCACGACCAGGAGGAGGCCCTCACCATGAGCGACACCGTCGTCGTCATGGACAGCGGCGCCATCCAGCAGGTCGGGTCGCCCGAGGCCATCTACAACGAGCCGAAAAACGCCTTCGTGGCGGATTTCATCGGCGAGTCGAACATCCTGGACGGCGTCATGCACGAGGACTTCGTCGTGGAGTTTTTCGGGCGCAAGTTCAAGTGCCTGGACAAGGGCTTCTCTCCCCGCGAGCCCGTGGACGTGGTCATCCGGCCGGAGGACATCCAGATCGTCTCCGCGCGCGAGGCGCGCCTCTTCGGCACGGTCACGGGCGTGACCTTCAAGGGCGTGCACTACGACGTGATCGTGGACTTCTGGGGGTTCAAGTGGCTCATCCAGACCACGCAGTGCCAGACCGTGGGTGCTCAGATCGGCATCAATATCCCGCCCGAGGGCATCCATATCATGAAGAAGAGCGCCTATTCGGGCCTATTCGGCGACTACAGCTCCTATTCCGCGGAGTATGACGAGATCAACGATCCCGACTTCACCGAGGAGGCGGGCGAGGAGGAACGCGGCGATGAGAGCTAGGGTTGCGGCCGTGCCCCACGTCGTCTGGATGGCGCTTTTCGTCGTGGCGCCGCTTATCATGGTGGTGTTTTACGCCTTCTCCACAGAGGACGGCGCGTTCACGCTGGCGAATTTCTCCCATATGCTCTCCTACGCGGGCGTCTTCGCCGACTCCTTCGTTCTGGCTCTCGTGGCAACGGCCATCTGCCTTCTCATCGGCTATCCGCTGGCCTATTTCCTTGCCCGCGAGGGTCCCACGGTCCGCAGGCTCGCGATGCTCTTCATCATGCTCCCCATGTGGATGAATTTCCTCCTGCGCACCTATTCCTGGATGTCGCTCCTGGAGGACAAGGGGCTTCTCAACCGCTTTTTTTCCGCCGTCGGCCTCTTCGACCTCATCAACGCCGTGACGGGCCTCTTAAACAGCGCCCTCGGGACGAAGATCGCCGAAATCACGATGTTCCACATGAT
>DAOPLW010000198.1:0-3152 GCA_035391945.1 Oscillospiraceae bacterium
GGCCGGCGCGGCGGGCGCCGGCGCGGGCTTCTCCTCCCGCGCCTTCGGCGGCTCGCGGTACGTGTCGGCGTAGACCTCCGCAATGTCCTTAATCTGATTACTCTGCGTCAGATACTCAAAAACAATGGAAAGCTCCTCGTCCGTAAGAACCTGCATATGGTTCTTCGGCGCGGTGGCGTATTTCGTCAGAATGTCGGAGATGTCCTTCGACCCAAGACCAAAGTCTTTGGCCACCTCGTGCACTCTGTATTTAATCAGGCTGTTCAAACAGATTCCCCCTTACTGCGGAAGTCGTCGGATTCGCTCCGGCGGTCCCTGTGGCTGATACGTTCCGCAGCCTCGCGCGGCTGCTCTTTCTTATTTTCCGCGCCTGCGGTTGCGGTCGTGCGCACGCTGCTCTGCGGCGCGTTTTTCCATTTTCTCGCTCCGTTCGCGCAGCAGCGCGGCCGTCTGCGAAAATTTCTCCGGGTCCGTCCGGGCGAGCTTTTCGGCAAGAGCGGAGGCAAGCCCCGCGTCTGTGACGGCGAGCATCGCGCAGCTCGTCCGGCCCACCGCGCCGCCCAGCTCCGCCTTGGTGTACGGCACGCTCACCCAGAGCGTCCCGCCCGCGTCCGCGAAATGGCGCACGCGCCGGTACGTGTTCTCGGCCGCGTCCCGGGCCACCACGATGAGCCTGGCTTCCCGCGCCCGGGCCGCCGAGCCGACCGGCTCCTCGCCGGCCTCCAGCCGCCCGGCCCGCTTGGCAAGCCCCAGGAGCATAAGCGTATTATCCATGCTCCCCCTCCTCGCGCATCTCGGCGGCAAGCGCGTCGTAGACCTCCGGCGGCACCGCCGTCTCAAAGGCCCGTTCGAGCGCGCGGCTCTTTTTTACCTTGGCCAGGCATGCCTCGGACGGGCACACGTACGCGCCGCGTCCCGGCTTTTTGCCGCGAAAGTCGAGGCTGATGCCGCCGTCCGGCGCGCGCACGACGCGGATGAGCTCCCGCTTGGGTTTCATCTCCCGGCAGCCCAGGCACTGGCGCATGGGTATTTTTTTCTGCATATCCGCCTCTCCTTTCCGTTATATTTATGTCTTATGTCGAATCACGACGAATCGTATCCCGGGTGCGCGTCAGGCCACAGTGTAGCCCTCCGTCTCCGCCTTAATGTCGATTTTATAGCCCGTGAGCTTGGCGGCGAGGCGGGCGTTCTGGCCCTCCTTGCCAATGGCGAGCGAAAGCTGGTCGTCGGGGACGAGCACCTGGCAGCTCTTGCCCTCCGGCGCGAGGGACACGCCCACGACGTCGGCCGGCGAGAGGGCGGCGGCGATGAATTCCGCGGGGTCCTCGCTGTATTTGATAATGTCCACCTTTTCGCCGCGCAGCTCGCTCACCACAGCGCCCACGCGCCCGCCCTTTGGCCCAACGCAGGCGCCCACGGCGTCCACGTTTTCGTCCGTGGACCAGACGGCGATCTTCGTGCGGCTGCCGGCCTCGCGGGCGATGCTCCTCATCTCGACGACGCCCTCGTAAAGTTCGGGCACCTCCAGCTCGAAAAGACGCTTGACGAGGCCCGGGTGCGTCCGGGAGAGGAGCACCTGCGCGCCGCGCGTGCTGCGGCGCACCTCGACCACGTAGGCGCGGATGCGCATGCCCTCGGTGATGGGCTCGCCCTTGATCTGCTCCCCTACCGCGAGAAGGGCCTCGGTCATTTCGGTACCGCTGCCGACGCGGACGGAGGCGTTCCCCGTGCGCGGGTCGACGCGCGTGACAAGCCCGCTCATAAGCTCGTGTTCCTTGGAGGTGAATTCGTCGTAAATCATGCCGCGCTCCGCCTCGCGGATGCCCTGGATGATGACCTGCCGCGCGGTCTGCGCGGCGCGGCGGACGAACCGGTCGGCGTTAAATTCCTGGGGCACGACGTCGCCGAGGGCATACTTCGGGTCGATCTCCCGCGCGGCCGCGAGAGAAATCTCCGTGTCCGGGTTCTCCACTTCCTCCACGACCTGGCGGCTCACGTACATGCGCACCGTTTTCCCGACCTCGTCGATCACGACCTCGATATTCTCCGCGTCGCTCTCGCTGCCCTGCTTATAGGCCGTGACGAGCGCCTGGCTGATTTTGTCGAGCATATAGGCTTTGGGGATTCCCTTTTCCTTCTGCAGCAGATCAACGGCGGCGAACAATTCTCCAAAATCCATAATGATGACCCCTCTTGCAATCTTTTACCATTCTACGTAGAGCCGCACCTGCGCGACTTCGTTTTTCTCAAATTTGAGTTCCGCCCCGCCGGTTTCGACGGTCACCGCGCCGTTTTCATAGGCGCGGAGCGTCCCGACATATTCCTTCTTCCCGTCCCGGGCGCGGTAGAGCCGGACGGAGACGGGGCTGCCGAGGTAGCGCTCGAAGTCCCCGGGGCGCTTCAAAACGCGCTCGGCGCCGGCGGAGGAGACTTCCAGGGTATAGGAGCCGGGGATGGGGTCGGCCTCGTCGAGCCAGTCGGAAAGCGCGCGGCTGACCGACTCGCACTGGTCGATCGTGACGCCCCCCTCGCAGTCGAGGTAAACGCGCAGGTACCACGTCCCGGCCTCGCGGACGTACTCCACGTCCCAGATCCCACAGCCCGCGGTCTCCGCCAGCGGCGCCGCGCGGGAAGCGACCAGCTCCGTCAGTTTTGCCATCCGTGCGTCCCCCTATCCCGCCCGCAAAAATGGACAGGCGAAAATTGCCGAAAAAGAGGAGTGGGGACCTCCCACTCCGCGAAACAACCTACCTAACAGAGGCAGTATACCATAGAAATACTGTGATTGCAACCATTTTTATTGCGTTTTATTGCGTTTTTCCATCGCCGCAGCCGGCCGCGCCAAATGCCTGGTATGGTTACGAATTTCCCTCTCCTTTTCTCACCTCTCCCTTTATGCAAAAAAACGCCTGCCGACGACAAGCACGCAGAGCATTTCTTACATATCAGGCACCACGGGACTTTTCGGGGATCGCCCGGGAAGGCGCCCGCCCGCCGCACAATAGGCGCCGCCGGGCGTCGCTCCGGGACAAATGACCAGGCTTCAACCGGTCAGTTTCAGTTAATAGTTTGTTTACAACAAATACAACAATTGACAGAATTTAACTTCTATAATAAAAAAAGAAGAAGTATATTTAAAGCACTTTTACGAT
>DAOPLW010000199.1:0-3132 GCA_035391945.1 Oscillospiraceae bacterium
CGCTCCTCGCCGTACTCCCACAGGATGCGCATGAGCGCCTCCGCGTCGTAGCCGTTCACCACGTCGTAGGCCGTAAGCCGCTCGCCCGTATCCATGCGCATGTCGAGCGGCGCGTCCGTCCGGTACGAAAACCCGCGCTCCGGCGCGTCGAGCTGATGCGACGAAACGCCGAGATCGAGCAGGATCCCGTTCGCCGCCGTCACGCCCACGCTCCCGAGCAGCGCGCGCATCTGGAAAAAATTGCCGTGCAGCGCATAAAAGCGGCCGCCATACTCCGACAACCGCCCCTCCGCCGCATGCACGGCTTCCCAATCCCTGTCGATTCCGATCAGTCTGCCGTCCTCCGGCAGGCGCCGCAGCACCGCCTGTCTGCCGTCCTCCGGCAGGCGCCGCAGCACCGCCTCGGCGTGTCCCCCGCCGCCCAGCGTGCCGTCGACGAACGTCCCCCCGCGTTCCGGCGCGAGCAGCGAAACGGTTTCCATGAGCAGCACGGGCGTATGCCGGAACGTTCCGCTCATATTCCCAGCGCCGCCAGGTGCGTGAGCGCTTCTCCGTACGTTTCCTGACTCCTGGCGCTGTACGCCGCAAGCTCCTCCGGGTTCCAGAACTCCACCCGGTCCCCCACGCCGATGAGCGTCACGTCCTTGCCAAGGCCCGCCTGCTCCCGCAGCGCGGCCGGAATCAGGATGCGCCCCTGCTTGTCGATCTCGCAGACCACGGCCATTGAATACAGCCTGCGGCGGATCGCCTGCCCGCCCGCGTCCGTGACCGGAAGCGCGGCGAGCTTTCGGGAAAACGTCTCCCATTCATCCGCCAGCATGCCGAAAAGGCACCGTTCGGACTGCGTCTCCAGAAGGCCCGGCGTGACGATCAGGGCGTCCCCGATCGAATCGCGCCATTTTGCGGGAATGAACACGCGTCCTTTCGCATCCAGCATGTGCTCGTATGCACCGATCAGCACGCGGTTTCCCTCCCGTCCGGTCCTGTGGCGGCGGCGCAGCCGGGGATGAAGGCACAGGCCCCTTATTATCGTGAAAATTATACACCACTCTCCCCCATTTGTCACCACTTTTATGCGAAAACCACCCGTTTTTTTTGAATTTTCTGAAAATTTAATCCGCCCCGGCCGCGCCAGGCAAAAGGGCCGCCGGAAAAAGGATTCCGGCAAAACACAGATTGTGGTATACTAGGATGTTGAAAACGCAATATCTGGTGAAACAATCGCCCAAATCCGGAAAATTCGCCGCATGCCGCCGAATATTGCCGGACCGCGGCGCGAGAACGCGAAGGGAACCATACGATCATGGGAGCTGCAATGGCATCTGACTATACGGTGGACAAGATCAAAATCATGGAGGGGCTGGACGCCGTGCGCATGCGCCCCGGCATGTATATCGGCTCGACGGGACAGCGCGGGCTCCACCACATCCTCTGGGAGATCATCGACAACTCGATCGACGAGGCGGCGAACGGCTTCGCGGACCGGATCGACGTGACCCTCAACCGCGACAACTCCGTTACGGTTTCCGACAACGGGCGCGGCATCCCGGTAGAGATCCATGAAAAGGCCGGCGTGTCCGGCGTGGAGGTCGTGTTCACGCAGCTGCACGCGGGCGGCAAGTTCGGCAACGATTCCTACGGCTATTCCGGCGGCCTGCACGGCGTGGGCGCGTCGGTCGTCAACGCGCTTTCGGAGTGGCTCAAAGTCGAGGTCTGCACGGGCGGACGGGCGTACCGCGTGGAATTCCGCAGCGAGGCGGACGAAACGGGCAAGATCATATCCGGCAGGACCGTCGCGCCGCTCAGCGAGACCGGCCGCACGCGCAAACAGGGCACAACGGTGACGTTTCTGCCGGACGCGCGTGTGTTTGAAACGATCGAGATGAACTACGACGTCATCTCCCGCCGCCTGCGCGAACTGGCCTACCTCAACCGCGGCATCCGCATGACGCTTTCGGACGAGCGTCCCGGGCGTCAGCGAAAGACGGAATACCGCTTCGAGGGGGGCCTGAGCGACTTCGTGCGCTATCTTAACAGCGACAAGACGCCTCTCTACGAACCGCCGATCCACTTCTCAGGCGTCAGCGGCGATATCGTCGTCGAAGCCGCCATCCAGCACAACGACGGCTACGCGGAAAGCATCTTTTCCTACGTCAACAACATCCCCACCACCGAGGGCGGCACGCACGAGACGGGGTTCAAGGCGGCGCTGACCAAGGTGCTCAACGACTACTGCCGCCGGACCGGCCTGCTCAAGGACAAGGACGCGCCGCTTGCAGGCGAGGATTTCCGCGAGGGCATCACGGCCGTGCTGTCGCTCAAGATGCGCACCATCCAGTTCGAGGGGCAGACGAAAACGCGGCTCGGCAACACCGAGGCGCGCCCCGCCGTCGAGGCCGTCGTGACCGAAAAGCTCACGCCGTTCCTCGAGGACCTGAAAAACGGCGAAACCGCCGCGCGCATCACGGAAAAGGCCGCCAAGGCGGCGAAGGTGCGCGAAGCGGCGCGCAAGGCGAAAGCCACCGCGCGCGAGAAATCCAAGCTCGAAAACGCGCCGCTCGTCGGCAAGCTCTCGAGCTGCACGGGGCGCGACAGCAGCAGAAACGAGCTCTTCCTCGTCGAGGGCGACAGCGCGGGCGGCTCGGCCAAGCAGGGACGCGACCGGCGCTTCCAGGCGATTCTGCCGCTGCGCGGCAAGCCGCTCAACGTCGAGAAGAAACGCCTCGACCAGGTGCTGCAGAACGAGGAGTTCCGCTCGGTCATCACGGCCGTCGGCACGGGCATCGGCGAGGACTTCGATATCTCGCAGCTCAAATACGACAAGGTCATCATCCTCTCGGACGCCGACCAGGACGGCGCGCATATCCGGGCCATCCTGCTCACGTTCTTCTACCGCTACATGAAGGAGCTCGTCACCGAGGGACACGTCTACATCGGCCTGTCCCCGCTCTACAAGGTGCAGAAGGGCGAAAAGCGCCTCTACTGCTTCAGTGACGACGAGCTCCGGGCCGCGACGCGCGAGGTCGGCAAAGGGTATACGATCCAGCGCTACAAGGGCCTCGGGGAGATGAACCCCGAGCAGCTCTGGGAAACCACCATGAATCCAGAGCTGCTCGGGGTTCATCTCCCCGA
>DAOPLW010000200.1:0-3130 GCA_035391945.1 Oscillospiraceae bacterium
GAACCTCAAGATAGACAGCCTCGTGCTGAAGCGTAATATTGCCATGGGTATCGGCATAGGTGCCGCGGATGATCGACACGTCAATGGGCAGAGACTTGTACAGCAGTTTCTCTTCGCCATTGATATTGATCAGCTGCACCACGTCGCCAGCCTCGCGGGCCTTGTCGTTGAGCTTGCCGCCCTCGACGCGGGGGTCGACAAAGGTCTTCAGGCCAACGTGGGTGATGACGCCGGGCTTGCGCGCCGCGATATCACGGAACAGATGGGAAATGACGCCCTGCGGCAGGTTATACGCCGCAACCTTGTTTTCCAGCGCCAGCTTCTGCATCTTGGGCGCCAGGCCCCAGTGGCCGCCGATGGCTTTCGCCACAATACCCTCGATACCGAGATTGTTAAGGCCCTTCTCCTTGCCGTCGCCCTGACCGGCCGCATAAACGATGGTCAGATCACGGGGATGGCCGGATGCCAGAAACTCCTGTTTGATCGTGTAGGTGATCTCCTCAGGATGCATGTTGCCGACGAAACCGCCGAACGCCACAGTGCATCCATCCTTGACGAACGCCTTGACGGCCTCGGACGCCGTCATAATTTTACTCAATTTTATCCCTTCCCTTCCTAAACTGAATCTCATGGCAGGGCCCCGGTCCTGCAACACGTTTTCCAGCCTGCGCATCACATCCGGTTCCGGGCCTTCCTGCCGTCCGGCCCCCCGGAATCTTCAGCTTCCCTCCCGGAGAAAAACGGGAGCGTTTTACAAGCTTTGAATCGACCGGAGTCATCCAAACGCCGCCGCGTCCTCCACACACGCTCCTTCATAAAAAAAGTCGCAGGGTCCAAGCATCGGCAACATGTTCTATCCCTAATACTACGAAGAGATTGGAATCAAAATGCCCACCTTTTGCTTGGTCTCTGCTGCTGTACCGGGCAGTCTGACCCTCCCGGACGAACCTCATGGGCGGCAATCCCGCACATGTGGCCGCCCCGGTAAGGGCGACCCCCTGACAACCGCTTTCGCGATTATGTCTAATTATACCATAAAAAAGAACATTGTCAAGGGCAACTTTTGTACAGAAGACCCAATGCCGAGCAGGCCGAAGAACGTCTATAATCCATTGTGCCGCAAAGGATTTCTAGAATATGCCAAAAATACAAATTTACCCCTGCGCGCCGCCGGCCGGCGGCGCGCAGGGGTATCATTATATCTGGTAAAGGGGATGTTTTTCGCACAAAACCGATACCCTTTCCCGGATGCTTTCCTGCTGTTTCTCATAGTCTGCGGCCGTCAGATAGATCAATTCAGCCACCTCGCGCATATCCTCCTGCGTAAATCCGCGGGTCGTCACCGCGGGCGTACCGAGGCGGATCCCGCTCGTGACCATCGGGCCGCGCGGATCGTTCGGGATTGTATTTTTATTCGCCGTAATATGCACACTGTCCAGCCGCTGTTCCATCTCCTTGCCGGTCAGCCCCACACGGCGCAGATCCACCAGCATGAGGTGGTTGTCCGTACCGCCGGAAACCAGATCGAAGTGCGCGGAGAGCGCTTCGGCAAGCGCCGCGGCGTTCTTGACAATCTGCCGCTGGTAGACTGCGAATTCCGGCTTCTGCGCCTCGCCGAAGGCCACCGCCTTCGCCGCGATGATGTGCATGAGCGGACCGCCCTGGGAGCCGGGGAAAATGGCCTTGTCGATCTGCTTGGCGTATTTCTCCCTGCAGAGGATCAGGCCGCCGCGCGGGCCGCGCAGGGTCTTGTGGGTGGTGCTCGTGACCACGTCCGCATAGGGCACGGGGCTCGGATGCAGCCCCGCGGCGACGAGGCCAGCAATATGCGCCATATCGACCATCAGGTAAGCGCCGCACTTGTCGGCGATGGCACGGAAACGCGGAAAGTCGATGATGCGGGGGTAAGCCGACGCGCCCGCGATGATCATGCGCGGGCGGTGCGCGAGGGCCAGGCGCTCCACTTCGTCGTAGTCGATGCGCCCCGTCCCGTCCACGCCGTAGGGGACGATATTGTAATTGATACCGGAATAATTGACGGGACTTCCGTGGGTCAGGTGGCCGCCCTCGCTCAGGTTCATGCCCATCACGGTGTCGCCGGTCTTGCACAGCGCGGCATAGACGGCGTAGTTGGCCTGCGCGCCGCTGTGGGGCTGGACGTTGGCGTGCTCCGCCCCGAAAATCTCGCAGGCGCGGTCGCGCGCGAGGTTCTCCACGATGTCGACGCACCCGCAGCCGCCGTAATAGCGGTGCGCCGGGTAACCTTCGGCGTACTTGTTGGTCAGGACAGTGCCGGCGGCGGCAAGGACGGTCTCGCTGACGAAGTTCTCCGACGCGATGAGTTCGATGCTGCCTTGCTGGCGGCGCAGCTCCGCTTCGACGGCCGCGCCCACGGCGGGATCATTTTTTACAATCAGATCCATGGATTCACGCAACATACTGTACCCGTTCCCCCTCCCGGCGCCCCGATCTTGCGGCGCCGAATGAAATTCTGTATTATTTTAGCATAGTTTCCACAGGAAAAACAAGCGCGAAAAATCCAGTTTTCCTCTCGCATTTTTCATCATATTGTGATAGAATACCAAAACACGAGGCATAAAGGCGGGATTATACCGCTTTATTGGGAGGGATGTCGTTGACCCGAACGCGCGTACGCGCCATTCTGGACGCGCTGACCGGACTGCGTCTGGGGGCGGCCACGACCGCGGCGGTGACCGCGGGGTTGGCCGCCTATCGGGTGCTGGGGTCGGGCTCGTGGTTCCCGCACCGGCTCAGCGACGTTCCCTTGCTCGCGTCGACGACGGGCCTGGCCGGAGCGGCCTCGATCGCGTTGGGTGGCGTCCCGGCCGCCGGTCTCGGCGGAACGGGGTCGTGGCCGCTCGACATGGCCTGGTTCGTGCGATATCAGGTCGGCTGCATCTTCGCCGTGCTGGCCATCGTGTCGTTGTGGCATCCGCCTCGGCCGCAGCACGCCGCCGCGCGGGTCACCCCGCTGCTCCCGCTGCTGGTCCCGCTCAGCGTCGGATGCCTGACGATTCCCTATGTCTATCCCCAATACCCGATCGCCTGGGTCGTGTTCGTCCCGGCCGTCTGGGCCGGGTTGACGCTGACGCCGCGCGGCTTGGGGGTG
>DAOPLW010000201.1:0-3130 GCA_035391945.1 Oscillospiraceae bacterium
CCTCGCCCGGCGCAGTCAGGTGTATAACGCCCTCTTTCTCGCGGAGGGCGGCGCGCCCGCGCGCCTGTGCGAGGACCGCGCCGTCACGGTGGAAGAACTCTGTGCGGAGCTCAAAAATTTGAAAAAATCCGTCGTTTTGGTTGGCGACGGCGTTGAACTGTGTTATAATGCCTCTTTGGAAATGGGCGTTGACGTCCGGCCCGCGCCGCCGGCCCTTCGCTTTCAGACCGCCGCGGGCGTCTGCATGGCGGCGCGGCGGGGGACGTTTTCGGCGCCGGACGAGCTTCAGACCGTCTACCTGCGGCTCTCGCAGGCGGAGCGCGAGCGCCTTGCGCGCATGAAAAGAGATGCATGAAATCATTTCATCAATATGGGGGATCGTATCATGGATAAGGTACACGTTCTAGACCACCCGCTGCTGCAGCATAAGCTGGCCATCATCCGCGACAAGAACACGGGCGTGCGCGCCTTCCGGCAGATCGTTTCCGAGATCGCGGGCCTCATGTGCTACGAGGCCACAAGGAGCCTGCCGACCGAGGAGATCGACATCGAAACGCCCATCGGCCCGACGAAGGCGCATACCATTGCCGGCAAGAAGTTGGCGATCGTCCCGATCCTGCGCGCGGGGCTCGGCATGGTGGACGGCATCCTGACGCTGATCCCCACCGCGAAGGTCGGCCATATCGGCCTGTACCGCGACCCCGAAACGCTTGAGCCCATGGAATATTACTGCAAGATGCCCGGCGACATCAACGAGCGCGAGGTCATCATCCTCGATCCGATGCTCGCGACCGGCGGGTCCGCCACGGCGGCCATCAATCTTCTCAAGGAGAAGTATGGCTGCAGGAGCATCAAGCTCATGAACATCATCGCCGCACCCGAAGGCATCGCGTGCGTCCGGAAGGAGCATCCGGACGTGGAGATCTATGTGGCCGCGGTGGATTCCCACCTCAACGACCACGGGTACATCGTTCCCGGCCTCGGCGACGCCGGCGACCGCATCTTCGGCACAAAATAACACATTACAAAGCGAAACATCAAAAACGGGCCGCGGCGGAATTTTCCGCCGCGGCCCGCGTATGTTTTTTGTCCCGCCGTCCATCTTAGCATCGAGGAGATGGTGCGGCTTGCGTTTTTTCTGGTACTTTATGATTTACAGCTATCTGGGTTTCCTGCTGGAAAAAGGCTTCGCCGCGGCCACCGGCGGCCGGAAGGAGCGCAAGTGCCGCTTCCTTCTGCCGCTCTGCCCGGTCTACGGCCTGGGCGCCGTGGCGCTCGTGGCCCTGCCGGCATCGATGCAGGGGAACCCCGGCATGCTGATCCTCTGCGCGGCGCTCGTCACGAGCGCGACGGAATACGCCGTGGGCACGTTCTACTGGCGCTGTCTCGGCGTACGTTTCTGGGACTATGGCGACCTGCCGCTCAACGTGCAGGGGCGGGTCTGCCTGTATTTCTCCATGGCCTGGGGCGCTCTTTCCCTGGTGCTCCTGCGTCTGGTCCATCCCTTCGTCGCCGCTGCCGCCGCGCTCCTGCCTGTCTGGGCCGCCTGGCCGCTTGCCGCCCTGTTCGCCTGCGATACACTTTTTACCTACTATCTGCTCGCCCGCTTCCGGGACATCAGGCGGCTGACCTGGCGATGGGAGGCGGCTCAGGTAAGCACCGATTGATCCGGCGGAGCCGGATGGAGGGTGGAGGACGTTCCCAAGCAAGGAAAAAAGCGCAGGAATCAGGGGCTTATTTCAAGCTTTTAACGACCGGTGGGGGCGGCGGGCTCACGCAGACTGCGCTGTCGGATCAATCGGCGGCTACCCGGAGGGCATGTGACGCGCGGCTATGCCGCAGACAGCGCTACATTTTGGATTCCATCCACGAGAGAACGTCCCCGAGGACCGTTTCACGGCAGACCTCGTTGTGCATCTCGTGGCGGCCGTTCTCGTAAAGCTTCAGGGTCACGTCCTCCATGCCGGCGGCGCGGAAACTCTCGTAAGCCGCCGTCACGCCCTTGCCGGCGCCGCTGACGGGGTCCTTTGCGCCCGCGTAAAAGAGCACGGGCGTCTTTTTGTTCATGCGGCGCAGATTGGATTTTTTCTGAACGTAGGCCGCGCCCTGCGCCATGTCCGAGAAGAGCCCGGCCGTCGGCACGAAGCGGGTGAAAGGATCGGCGATATAGGCGTCCACGACCGCCTCGTCCGAGGAGATCCAGTCCGAAGGCGTGCGCGCGGGCCGGAAGGCCTTGCTGTAGGGAGAGAAGCAGATTTTGTTCAGGGTCTCGCTGCGAAAGTGCGTGCCGTGCTTTTTGATTTCTCCCTGTACGGCGGCCCGGCCCGTCAGAATCCGCATCGCGCTCTGCCGGCCCATGGCGGAGAGGATCGCGCCCGTGAGGCCCGTCTGGTAGCGGATAAGGTAAGTGTGGACCAGGAGGGAACCCATGCTGTGGCCGAAGAGGAAATAGGGGAGCGCGCCGCAGTTCCTCTGCGTCATCTCGGTCAGCGCGCGCATGTCGCGCACGAGGTGTTCCCAGCCGTCCTTTTCGGCGAAGAAACCCAACTCCTCCGGCGAGGCGGCGGAGCGTCCGTGGCCCAGATGGTCGTTGCCGACCACAAGAAAACCGTGCGCGGTGAAAAAGCGCGCGAGGGCGTCGTAGCGGCCGATGTGCTCGAGAACGCCGTGGGAGATCTGGAGCACCGCCCGGGGCGCCGTCTCCGGCGCCCATTCGCAGGCGTAGATTTTATTTTTACCGGTACTGGAATCAAAGGTAAATTCGCGCGTAGCGGCCATTGGAAAAACGCTCCTTTCGTGCTATAATGACGGTAAAGCGGCTGTGATGCCCGGAAGGCGCGGCCGGTTCCGACGATGCCGCCCGTACCCCGGACGCCGCATGTCTGCGGCATAACGGCCGCAGGGCGAACTTTGAACCGGTTTTACGGCGCGGTTTGCGCCCGCCCTTTGGGAGGAAGCGCAAACGATGCGGTGAACCGCAGCCGCAAAGCGGAGGCGGCAGGGCAGCCGCCGGGCGGGCCGGCCTGTCCGGTTCGACCGTGTTTTTCCGCCGCCGCGGAAGCGGCGGCGGGGTCCCGGAACGGCACTTTTTTCCTGCGCGCCGCCGGGCCCTCTTCCAGCATCAGTCTAG
>DAOPLW010000202.1:0-3127 GCA_035391945.1 Oscillospiraceae bacterium
TGAGATCATGCATGCGCTGCAGGGGTATATCTCCGGCTACGCCGTCCCGAAGTTCGTCATCGACGCGCCGGGCGGCGGCGGCAAGATCCCGCTCCAGTACGACTATGTCGTGAGCCGTGACGACCGGGAAGTGGTCCTGGAAAACTATCTCGGGAAGCGATATGTTTACCCGCAGCCGCGAAAACCGGATTGACAGAGCGGCTGCAAGTGGTGTAATCTAATGTCTATGCTTGGGGCGCGCCCTTGGGCGCGCCCCAATTCTTTTATTTTCCAGTAGGGGAGGCGGATATGCGTGGGCCTGACACCCCTCCATCTGGCCGGCATGGGCGTGACCCTGGCGGTCATCGTTCTCGTCGGTATCCATTCGGGACGGCATGTACAAAACGCGTCCGATTTCGCCGTGGGCGGCGGAAAGGAGAGCTACCTGATGGTGGCCGGGGCGCTCATCGGTACGCTCGTCGGCGGCTCCTGCACGATCGGTGCGGCGCAGGGCGCCTACATCGCCGGACTCTATGGAATCTGGTATATGATCGGCCTGATGATCGGTTGCCTTCTCGCCGGCTTCTTTTACGCGGTGCCGATCCGGAAGAGCGGGGTCCTGACGCTGCAGGAACTCTTCTCCGTACGGTACGGCCGGACGGCGGGGCTCGTCTCTTCGGTGCTGACCGTAGCGGGCGTCCTCATCTCGATCGTGGTGCAGATGCTTGCGGCGGTCTCGCTCCTCTCCACGGCGCTGGGGCTGCCCGCCTGGGTCTCCGCGCTCACTGCGGCGGCGCTGATGCTGGTTTACGTGACCTTCGGCGGCATGCTGGGCGCCGGCCAGGTGGGCATCGTGAAAACCCTGCTGCTCCTTTCCATGACGGTCTACGGCATCGTGTACGTGCCGACGCACATCGCCGCGCTGCCGGCGGCGCTCTCTTCGCTCCCGCGGGAGACGTACTTCAGCCTCTGGGCGGGGAACGGGCTCCAGGCGAACATCGCATCCGCCCTCTCGGCGGTGGTGGGGCTGAGTTCTTCCCAGATGTACATCCAGGTGGTCTGCGCCGCGCGCAGCGACAAGGTCGCCCGCCGTTCCATGCTCTTCGGCGGCCTGTTTTTGGTTCCGGTCGGCGCGGCTATGCTGCTCATCGGACTCTACATGCGCCTTTCGGCTCCGGACATCGCGGCCGCGGCGGCGCTGCCCACGTTCCTGCTGACGCATATGTCGGCCTTTCCCGCGGGCGTGATGATCGCGGCGCTCCTCATTACGGTCATCGGCAGCGGCTCCGGCGTGGCGCTGAGCATCAGCACCATCATCACGAACGACCTCTATAAACGCTTCGCGAGGCAGGCGGACGAGAAAAAGGAACTTCTGGTCGCCCGGCTCAGTCTTGTGGCGATTTTCGCGTCCGGCGTCGTCTTTGCGCTCACGAACCTCGGAAGCTATATGCTCGACTGGATGTTCCTCTCCATGGCGCTGCGCAGCGCCGTGAACTTCGTTCCGTTTGTCGCCGTGCTGTTCCTGCGCCGCCGCGTCACCGAGCGGCAGATCATCCTGACCATGTTCGTCGGTCTGGGCGTGTACCTCGTCTGGATGTTCACCCTGGGTGGCACGCTCGACCCGATCTTTCCCGGTCTGGGCTCCGCTTTCCTCTGTTACTTTGTCTGCTCGAAGCGCGCGGCGCATGCGCCGGCGGAGGCCTAGGCGCCGGGGAAGGGAAAAGACAAAAGATCACGCTGAAAAACGCTGCCGCAACCGCGCGGGCGCCTGGAATGAAAGCGGAAGATTTGTTATAAAAAAAGCCGGGAGCAAAAGCTCCCGGCTTTTTGTTTTTATTGCGGTTACTGCCACATTACTGCCAAATAGAAAAATCGCAATAAATTAAAAACCCTGCAACCATTGTGGCTACAGGGTTTTTGTGGTGGAGACAACAGAACTCGAATCTGTGACCTCCTGCGTGTGAAGCAGGCGCTCTACCGGCTGAGCTATGCCTCCATGCCGGAAGTGACTTTTCCCGAAAGAGAAGCCTTTTGGGACCCCCGTTTCGGCGGGGCGGCGTGTGTGCGCCGGCGGCGAGACGGAATTCATTTCCGTCCGCAGGGAAAACTCCCAAGAAAAATTCCGGGGCCCCCGCTTCAGCGGGGCGCGGCAAATGCCGCGTAAAGATGCCGCAGGCATTTTCCGCAGGGGCAATTCATTTGCCCCGAGGATGATACATCAACCGGAGCCCCCGTTGAATCGGAGATTCAACGGGGATGGTGACCCGTACGAGACTCGAACTCGTGTTACCGCCGTGAAAGGGCGGTGTCTTAACCACTTGACCAACGGGCCATGTCAAGAGGCGGAGGGGAGCCAAAAGTCGAGGGTTTCGAAGCCCCCGGCTTTCGGGGTCCGACTCCTGTTTCTGGTAGCGGCAACTGGACTTGAACCAGTGACACCACGGGTATGAACCGAGTGCTCTAGCCAACTGAGCTATGCCGCCGTATGACCCGCCTCTCAACGGGCAAGGGCTATTATACTTGATTATTTTTATGGTGTCAACCTTAATTTTACGAAATTCCCCACCGGCGGCAGCCGCCGCCGGTGGGGAGAAAAAGCCGCCCGGGAACCCCGCTTCGGCGGGGCGCGGCAGGTGCCGCATAAAAATGCCGGAGGCATTTTCCACAGGGACGATTCGCCCACCCCGGGGATGTCAAATCAAACGGGGCCCGCGCTGAACCGCAGATTCAACCGGGAACTATTCGCCGGCTTCCGCCAGGGCTTTCGCTTCCTCCACGACCTTGTCCTGGACGTTGCGCGGCGCTTCCTCATAGCGCACGAATTCGAAGGTGAACGAGCCGCGGCTCTGGGTCATGGAGCGCAGGTCGATGGCGTAGCTGCCCATCTCGGCCATCGGTACCTCGGCCTCAACGACCTGCTCGCCGTCGCCGGTCGGGTTCATGCCCGACACGCGGCCGCGGCGCTTGTTGAGGTCGCCGATGATGTCGCCCATGTAGTTGTCGGGGATGGTAACCTTGAGCGAACCGATCGGCTCGAGGAGAACGGGGTTCGCCATCGGGAGACCGGCCTTGTAGGCCAGCTGCGCGGCGGTCTTGAACGCCATTTCGGAGGAGTCCACGGGGTGGTAGGAACCGTCCACGAGCGTGG
>DAOPLW010000203.1:0-3122 GCA_035391945.1 Oscillospiraceae bacterium
TACATCCTCCCGTTCTCCGTTCAGGTGCACCATTCTTTTGTAGACGGGATCCATATTGGAAAGCTGGCAGATTCTTTGCAAAATTACTTGAACGGAATCTAAGGACGTTTCGGTATAAAGCAGGAGGAAGGTTCTTCACTTCCTGCGTTTCCGTCATAAAAGGAGCGGGCCCGCGGGCCCGCTCCTACTCTTTTCGTTTAGGGTTCCAGCCTGTGGAGCGCCTCGCACGCCGCCTGCTGTTCGGCCTCTTTCTTGCTGTGGCCGCTGCCGCGGCCCGCGGGCGTACCGTTGACGTACACCTCCACGGTAAACGTCTTGTCGTGGTCGGGGCCGGCGGCCTCCAGCACGCGATAGGTCAGCTGCTGCCCGCCCGTGCGCTGCACCAGTTCCTGCAGCGACGTCTTGCAGTCTCTCATGCTCATGGGGTCCACGCGGGAGAGCACCAGCCTTTCGATGACCTCGCGCGCGGGCTCCAGCCCGCCGTCCAGATAAACCGCCGCGAGCATCGCCTCCATGGCGTCCGCCAGGATGCTCGCCCGCGTCCGGCCGCCGCCGGCGGCCTCCCCGCGTCCCAGTTTGAGGTACTCGCCCAGCTGCAGCTCCCGGGCCGCCGCGGCCAGGCTCTGCTCGCAGACGAGCGCCGCGCGCATGCGGGTCAACTCGCCCTCCGCCATGTCCATGTCTTCGGCGAAAAGATGCTCCGCCACCACCATGCCAAGCACGGAGTCGCCCAGAAATTCCAGCCGTTCGTTGTTGCGCAGGCGCGCGCTGCGGTTTTCGTTGGCATAAGAACTGTGGGTCAGGGCTCTCTCCATCAGGCTCCGGTCCCGAAACATATAGCCCAGCCTTTGTTCCAGCTTCTCCATGCCAATCCTCCTTTTTCGTGCGAAAGCGGACGCACGGCGTGCGTCCGCCTATTTGCATTTTACGCTAGTCCAGCTTGCCGCTCAAAAGACGCATCAGGTCTCCCACCGTGCTAAGCCCGGAAACCTCCTTGTCCTCCAGCTCGCCCAGGTCGAACTCCTCCTCCAGGGCCATGCTCAGCTCGACGATATCCAGCGAATCGGCACCCAGATCCTCCGCAAAGGAGGTCTCCATCGTAATGGTCTCCGGCTCGACGGCAAACTGCTCCGCGATGATCTTACAAACCTGTTCAAACAACATGCATTCGTCCCCCCTTGCTGTGAGGAAAAAACGCGTCACACGCGTCTATTTTCAATATAGGCGTAAACGCCCGCGGTGTCAATGGTTTTTTTCGTCCGTCCCCGGGCGCATGAGTCCTACGCTCGCCGCGATGTCCTCCATGAGCCCCGAGCCCGCCAGCTCCGCCGCCTGCCGGATCGCGCTCCGGAACGCGTACGCGTCGCTCGAGCCGTGCGCCTTGACAACGGGCTTCGTGATGCCGAGAAAGGCCGTGCCGCCCACCTCGCGGTAGTCGAGGAGCTTCTTGAAGGCCGCAAGGCCGCTTTTCATCGCGAAGGCGGAGAGCTTCGTCGCCACGTTTTTCAGAAAGAGTTTTTTTACCTCACCCGCAAGGAAGAGGCCCGTGCCTTCCACCGCCTTGAGGAAGATATTCCCCGAAAAGCCGTCCGTCACCAGAACGTCCACGGCGCCCAGAAGCGCGTCCCGCGCCTCGACGTTCCCGACGAAACGGATGCGCCCGGCGTCGCCGGCTTCCTTTAGGAGCGTATACGTCTCCTGCTGGAGGGGCGTCCCCTTTTCCGGTTCCGCGCCGATGTTGAGCAGGCCCACGCGCGGCGCATCCAGCCCCAGCGCGCGCCGGGCGTAGTAATTGCCCATAAAGGCGAACTGCACGAGATACTCCGGCGTGCACTCGGCGTTTGCCCCGCAGTCGATAAGGACGAGTTTCCCGCCCGCGGTCGGAATGAGCGGCGCCATGGCCGCGCGGCGGATGCCGCGCACGCGCTTTACGAGGAGCGTCGCGGCCGAGAGAAGCGCCCCGGTGCTCCCGGCGGAGACCACCGCGTCGCCCCCGCCGTCCCGCAGGAGGGTCAGGGCCACGGTGAGCGAAGAATCCTTCTTGTCGCGGAACGCGGTGGCAGGGTTATCGGCGACCTCCACGACCTCGGAGGCATTTTGGATCGTGACGCCCGGCGGCAGCGTCTGCACTCCCAGAGTATGCACCGTCTCCAGAATGGTGTCTTCCCGGCCGACGAGCACCACCTCCGTGCCGAATTCCTTTGCCGCAAGAAAGGCGCCCTCCACGGCCGCGCGCGGGGCGTTGTCGCCGCCCATGGCGTCGAGAATAATCTTCATCGGTACCTCCAGTCTCTGTTCCGTTCTATGGGAAAAAGGGCCGTCCCTGCCTCTGGGCGCGGCGCTACAGCTCCGCGCCCATGGCGGAGATAATATCCAGCGACCGCCGCGAAAGCGCGGCGTTTTTATTTCGTTTTCCCTTTACGCGTTCGCCCAGGGGCGGCATGATGCCGAAATTCACGTTCATCGGCTGAAAATCCGTCACGGAGGGGTTGCTGATATAGTGCGCCAGGGCGCCCACGGCCGTCTCCGGCGGGAAGTCCAGGGGGGGCAGGTCCCGCAGGCGCCGGGAGAGCTCGAGTCCCGCGAGAAGCCCCGAGGCCGCGGACTCCACATAGCCCTCCACGCCGGTCACCTGGCCGGCGAACATCACGCGCGGCGCGCGCCGGACGCGGTAGTAGCGGTCCAGCAGGCGCGGGGAGTCGAGATAGGTGTTGCGGTGCATGACGCCGTAGCGGACGAACTCCGCCCGCTCCAGCCCCGGGATCATGGAAAAGACGCGCCTTTGCTCCGGGAAGGCCAGATGGGTCTGGAACCCCACGAGGTTGTAAACGCTGCCCGCGGCGTTGTCCCGCCGGAGCTGCACCACGGCGTAGGGTTCCTTCCCCGTCCTCGGGTCGCGCAGGCCGCGCGGTTTCAAGGGACCGTAGCGAAGCGTGTCCGCTCCCCGGCGGCCCATGACCTCCACGGGCATGCAGCCCTCGAAGACATTTTTGTCCTCGAATCCGTGGACCGGTGCCTCCCGCGCCGTGACGAGCGCGGAGAGAAAAGCCTCGTACCGCTCCCGGTCCATCGGGCAGTTTATATAGTCTGCGGTTCCCTTGCCGTAGCGGGAGGCGAAAAAC
>DAOPLW010000204.1:0-3108 GCA_035391945.1 Oscillospiraceae bacterium
GCGCCTTGGCGTAGTGGATCTGCGCGATGGCGGAGTTGAGCTTGTGGCTGCCCGAGGTGTTGCCGCCCTCGTACTTGTAGTAGATTTTGGCCGGCGTCCCGAGCGCCTCCTCCAGGCGGTAGGCGCGCATGAGAGGCGAGGGGCGGTACATCCGGTAATAAGCGAGGACCTCCTCGGGGATGGGAATGAAGCGGTCGGTGGTATTGAGTTCCTGCTTCGCGAGCTCGGTGCAGAAGACGTGGCCGAGGTCCTCCGCGGTCACGGGCTGCCCGGTACCGGGATTGAGGACCGGCCGGTGGTCGGTTTTCATGTCCGCGCGGACGTTGTACCAGCCCCGCGGCATCTCCTCTTCGCTGAGGTTGATCTTGTAGGGGATCGTGTGCTTGCTCATCCTGCTTGCTCCTTTCTGCGGGACAAGGGATAAAAAAATCGCCCTTATCCCAGAATTTCTTCTCTGGGACAAGAGCAACTGCTCCTGCGGTGCCACCCAAATTGGCGTATCGCCCACTCGACCCCCGCTGTCACGGGGCTGCTTTGGTAACGGGGGCTTCCCCGTCGGCCTCTACTCCCATAAGGTTTCAAGCCGCCCTCCCGGGCCCATTCCCCCCGCCGTCCGCGCCGCGTTCCCATCCTCGGCGGCTCTCTGTGGCTTTCTGCGCGGGGGTACTTCTCCCGATCACCGGTTTATATGGAAGCAGTATATGCAGGTAGCGGCCGTTTGTCAAGCAAAAAATTATTTTTTCGGCGTGACTTGACAAAATAGAACAAACGTATTACAATAATCGAACAAAAGTTCTGCTTTAGAGAACGGAGGGACCATCGTGCTGACCATGTATTATCAGACGTCCAGCGTCGTCCGGCGGGAGGAAGAAAACGTCATCGACTTTACGGCTTATCTGCCCGGCGGGCGTTCCGAGTCCGTCTGCCGCCCCCTGACCTGGGACACGGCGCGGCGGCCGCGCGGCCGGAGGCGGAAAGCGGCCGCCGTGCGAAACGCGGCTGAGCTTGGCGCGACCTTGGCGCTTCTCGCCGCGGCGCTGACGGTGCCGCTGTGCCTGCTCCTTCTCTGACAGGCGTAAAATAAGAGAATAAACGGCCGGGCCGCGGGATATTGTCCCGCGGCCCGGCCGTTTATTCTGCCTCTGCGGCGGCCAAAGAAGTCCGGCGGCGTCCGAAGGCGGATATGCGCCCCCGCGGGACGGCGCTTTTGCAGGCGGGCGAGATTAATGATGCTCATGATGGCGGCGGGCATGCGCAGCTGCGGGAGGGCGCTCTCCGCCCCCGCGCGGCCGTCCTCGGCCGCGCGGCACATGCCGGGAAGCGATCAAACCTGGGCCCGGTTCGGTTTTGTGCGGATGAGAATTGGCTTTTTCGTACGGTTCCGCGCCCTTTTTTTGTTTCGGCACGGCGGATTTCGTCCCGGCATAGGATACCGGGAAGGAGAGGTGGCTCTATGGGACAGAAACGCAGGTTTGGCATCCTGGGCGGCGACGGGCGTCAGGCCGCGCTGGGGTCGCTTCTGGCGCGGGACGGCCACGAGGTCGTTCTCTGGGGGCTCGACCGGATCGAAACGCCGCTGCCCCGGGCGGCGGAGATCGCCGATCTGACGGCGGCGGAGGTGATTGTGCTGCCGCTGCCGGCGCTCGGCGCAGACGGCGGGATCAATCTGCCGTTTGCCGCTTCAGGCGAGAGATATTCGCCCGGGAAAGTCTGCGCGGCGCTCCGACCGGCACAGGTCATTTTTACCGGTGGGTTGCCGGAGGCGCTCGCAAAAGCGGCGGAGGCGCGCGGTCTAACGCTTGCCGATTACGCCGCGCGGGAGGAATTCGCGGTCGCCAACGCCGTCCCGACGGCGGAAGGAGCCATTGCCGCGGCCATGGAGGCGCTCCCCGTGACGCTCTGCGGCCAGGCGGCCCTGGTCATCGGCTACGGACGGCTGGGACGCGCGCTCGCGCCGCGGCTGCGCGCGCTGGGCATGGACGTTGCTGTGGCGGCGCGGCGGCACGCGCCGCTCGCCTGGGCGCGCGCAGAGGGCCTTTCGACGCTGCATACGGATGCGCTGCAGGACGCCCTGGGCCGTTTCCGGATCATCGTCAACACTGCGCCGGCGCTGCTCCTGACCGCGCCGCTCCTGCGGGAGGTGCGGGGCGACGCGGTGTGCATCGACCTCTCCTCGCGGCCCGGCGGCATCGATTTTGACGCGGCGGAGGCGCTCGGCGTCCGGACGGTCCACGCGCTGGGCCTGCCCGGCAAAGTCGCGCCGGAATCGGCCGCGCTCGCCGTCCGGGATACGATTTATCACTGTTTGGAGGAGATGGAACCATGAATCCAGAAGACACCCGCGTGGGGCTGGCCCTGTGCGGCTCCCACTGCAGCTACGAAAAAGTGCTCCCCGTCGTGTCGCGTCTGACGGCGCGCTACGGGAGCGTGCTGCCGATCCTCTCAGAGACGGCGGCGAATACGGATACCCGCTTCGGTACCGCCGCGGCGCTGCGCGCTCTTCTCCGGGACCTGTGCGGCGCTGCGCCGATTACGACCATCCCGGAGGCGGAGCCGGTCGGTCCGAAGAAGCTGCTCGACGTGCTGGTCATCGCGCCCTGCACCGGCAGCACGCTCGCCAAACTGGCGCACGGCATTACGGATACCGCCGTCCTCATGGCCGCCAAGGGGCATCTGAGAAATGGCCGCCCGGTCGTGATCGGCGTATCCACCAACGACGGCCTCTCCGGCAACGCGGCAAACATAGGCCTGCTGCTGGGCCGCAAAAACGTCTATTTCGTCCCCTTCCGGCAGGACGACCCGGAGGGAAAGCCCTCCTCGCTCATTGCCGACATGGAGCGCATCCCGGACGCCGTGGACGCGGCGCTCCAGGGCAGGCAGCTCCAGCCGCTCCTGCTGGGCGCGCCGTAAGAGGGCTCCGGCGCCCGCCGCCGGTATAAAAAACGGTATAATTGGCCAGACTGTCCATATACTGGAAAAAGAAAGGGGCGGTCGGCCATGGCGGAGACAGCGCGGGCATTCCCCGCTTTTATCCGGCGGCAGGAGACGGAGGAGGAGCGCGAGCGGCGCATCCTGCTCAGTGAGCTTTCGCGCACGCGCTCCGCCGTC
>DAOPLW010000205.1:0-3104 GCA_035391945.1 Oscillospiraceae bacterium
ATAAACGCCCCCTCCCCGTCTTTTCTCTGAGAAATGTATGCACTCGCGCTGTCCATTTTGCCCGTCCCGCGCAAAAAACGCCCGGAACCGCACATCCTAACCCTTGACAGGCGCGGCGCGGCGTGGTACGGTCTATATACCCCCACCGGGTGGGGGAGTGTTATATTTGCTTTTCGATCCGGAGGTATCCATATGGAACAAAAATTCGACGTCACGGGCATGACCTGCGCGGCCTGCGCGGCCCATGTGGAAAAAGCCGTGCGCGCCGTCGGCGGCGTTTCGGACGTGTCCGTCAACCTTCTCACCAACAGCATGACCGTTAAGGGCGACGCCGCCGCGCCTGCGGTGGAAGAAGCCGTCTCGCGCGCCGGCTACGGCGCCATGCCCCACGGCGCGGCGGTGGCCGCCGCCGCGCCCGCGCCGGACGACGCCTACCGCGCCATGCGCCGCCGGGTGATCGCTTCCTTCGTGTTTCTCCTCCCGCTTTTCTACCTTTCCATGGGCCACATGCTCGGCGCACCGGTTCCCGCTTTCCTTCACGGGGCGGAGCGCGCCGGGGCCATGGCCCTCGCGCAGTTCCTGCTGCTCCTCCCCATCCTCTATCTCAACGACAGCTACTTCAAAAATGGTCTCAAGACCCTTTTCCACCGCGCGCCCAACATGGATTCCCTCATCGCCGTGGGCGCGGCGGCAGCCGTCGGCTACAGCCTCTATTCGCTCTTCGGCATGGTCACGGACCCCGCGAACGCCGCGGCGTTCATGAGCGGGCTCTACTTCGAATCGGCGGGCATGATCCTCACGCTCGTCACGCTCGGAAAGATGTTCGAGACGCGCGCGAAGGGGCGCACGACCGAGGCCGTCGCGGCGCTTCTGAAGCTGGCCCCGCCCACGGCGACCGTGATCCGGGAGACCGGGGAAACGGAAGTCCCCGTCTCCGAGGTCCGCGCGGGCGACCTCGTGGTCGTCCGCCCCGGCTCCCGCATCCCGGTGGACGGCGTCGTGACCGAGGGCGCCTCGAGCGTGGACGAATCCTCCCTCACGGGCGAGAGCATCCCCGTGGAAAAGCGCCCGGGCGACCGCGTATCGGCCGCCACCATGAGCAAGAACGGACGGCTGGTTTTCCGCGCCGAGCGCGTGGGCGACGACACCACGCTCGCGCAGATCGTCCGGCTCGTGGAGGAGGCCGGCGCCTCCAAGGCCCCCATCTCGCGCCTGGCCGACCGGGTCGCGGGCATCTTCGTCCCGGTGGTTCTCGTCATCGCGGCGGCAACGGCGGCCGCCTGGCTCATTGCCGGCTTCGGCAGTTCTTTCGCCCTCTCGCGCGCCATCGCGGTGCTCGTCATCTCGTGCCCCTGCGCGCTGGGCCTGGCCACGCCGGTCGCCATCATGGTCGGCACCGGCGTCACCGCCAGCCACGGGATCCTCATCAAATCCGCCGAGGCGCTCGAGGTCTGCGGTTCTGTCACGACCGCGGTGCTCGACAAGACCGGGACCCTTACGGCCGGGAGTCCCCGCGTGACGGACGTGCTTCCCGCGGACGGCGTCACGGAGGAGGAGCTTTTGTGCATCGCGGCCTCGCTTGAGGAGGGTTCCGAGCACCCGCTCGCCGAGGCGGTCCTCTCCGAGGCCGCCGCGCGGGATATTCCGCCCTGCAAGGCGGAGCACTTCACGGCGCTTCCCGGCATGGGCGTGGCCGGGTGCGTCCAGGGCAAGCGCTACTACGCCGGGACGCCGAAACTCATGGCGGAGCACGAGATCGACCTCTCGGGCGTCTCGGACGCCGCGGCCGCTCTCGCCGCGGCGGGGAAAACGCCTCTCTACTTCGGGGAGCGCGGACGGTTTCTCGGTCTCATCGCCGCGGCCGACCCGGTGCGCCCCACCGCGGCGGCCGCCGTCGCGGCGCTGCACGCGCTGGAGGTCGAGCCGGTGCTCCTCACCGGCGACAACCGCCGCACCGCCGGGGCCGTGGCCAGGGAACTCGGCATCGCGCGCGTCATCGCCGAGGTCCTTCCCGCCGACAAGGCGAAAACGGTGCAGACGCTCCAGAAAAACGGCGCGCGCGTGGCCATGGTGGGCGACGGCGTCAACGACGCGGTCGCACTCGTCCAGGCGGACGTGGGGCTCGCCATCGGCGCGGGCACGGACGTGGCCGTCCAGTCCGCCGACATCGTCCTCATGCGGAGCGACCCCATGGGCGCGGCGGAGGCCATCCGACTCTCCCGCGCGGTGCTGCGCACCATCCGCCAGAA
The DNA here is from genome assembly GCA_035391945.1 of Oscillospiraceae bacterium. Lineage (GTDB taxonomy): Bacteria > Bacillota > Clostridia > Oscillospirales > Oscillospiraceae > DAOPLW01. The sequence continues at coordinate 2,250 of DAOPLW010000205.1, forward strand.
CCTCTTCTGGGCGTTTTTCTACAACAGCGTGGGCATCCCCGTCGCCGCGGGCGTGCTCTTCCCCGCCTTCGGCATCGCCCTCAACCCCATGATCGCCGCCGCGGCCATGAGTTTTTCCTCCGTGACCGTCGTGACAAACGCGCTGCGCCTGCGGCGCTTTGCCCGCAAAAATGAGAACACGCCGGCGGCAGAGCCTCCGGCGCCGAAAGGAGCCATCCCCATGAAAAAAATCGTCCGAATCGAAGGCATGAGCTGCACCCACTGCTCCGCGCGTGTGGAAAAAGCACTCAACTCCATCCCCGGCGTCTCCGCCCATGTGGACCTCGCGGCGAAAACCGCCGCCGTCACCGGAGAGGCGAGCGACGAGGCGCTCCGAAAGGCCGTCACCGACGCCGGCTACGAGGTCGTCGGCGTGGAGAAGGCCTGATGCGGGCCGACCGGGAGCAGGTCTCCCGCCTCCTGCGCACGGCGCGGGGGCAGCTGGACGGCATCCTGCGCATGGTGGAGGACGACCGCTACTGCGTCGATATCTCCAATCAGATCATGGCCACGGAGGCTATTTTGCGCAAGGTGAACCGAATGGTGCTCTCCGCGCATATGGAGGGCTGCGTCCTCTCCGCCGTCCGCGAGGGCGGCGGAGAGGAGAAGCTCCGGGAGCTCGAGACCCTACTCGATAAGCTCCTGTAGCCCTCCTGACTTGCCGCGGACTTCCGGACGTGCTAGAATGACGGCAGAAAAAAACGGCGCCGCGGTCCGCGGCGCCGGACGGAGGCGCTGTGGCATGAAAGAGCGGATCCTTTCCTACCGGCGGGGCGTGGACGCGCTTCTGTCGGACGGTCTCGGGCACGACTGGGC
>DAOPLW010000206.1:0-3099 GCA_035391945.1 Oscillospiraceae bacterium
TAGCTGTCCTGCGTGAGGCCCAGCGCCTGGATCGTCTCCTCGAGGATGACGGTGTTGCGCTGCTCCTGGGTCGTCACGTCGTTCGCCACGGCCACGCGGGCGCTGTGGATGACCTTGGTGGCCGTGTACCACCAGGTCGTGGCAAGGCCCCAGCTGTCCTCCGCGCCGTCTTCCAGAAGCGGGATGTCGGCCGCGTCCATGAAGTAAATGTGGAAATTCGGCTGCGTTTCGGCCGCGGCCGCATCGTACATGCCCGGGAAGCCCTCCACGGTATCCAGCGCCGCCACCAGCCGGGTCAGAAGCGCCAGGTCATCCTCGGTCGCCGTACCATGGATCTCATAGTAGATGGGCGAGGTCCACTTGCGGATGGCATCCACGGACTCCCCCAGCTCGGTGTCGAACGCGATCTCCCGGAAATACGAGAGAACGGTCTCGTCGTCATAGCCCGTGGTATTGATGCGGGACGGCTCGGTCAGCGCCGCGCCGGCACCCAGCGCCGCCTCGCGGCTGAGGACCCCCTCGCGCACGAGCTCGTCCGCCAGCGTGCCGCCGGTCTTGCATTCCGTGGAGAGCGCATTAAGCGCGATGACCGCGCAGTCGCCCCGGGTGAGCCCCTCCTCCGACTGCGTCCCATTCAGAAGGCCCAGTTCGTCCGCGAACGCGTCCGCCTCGCTCCAGGTGAAGTCTCCGGCGGTGTCGTCATACCCGAGCGCGCGCAGAACGAAGGTCAGAAACTCCGCCCGGCCCGTGTCGCTGTACGTCCCGAACATGCTCCGCCCGGTGACGGCATCCTCGCCCGTCCCCTGCGTGAGCCCGGTGCGGTAGGCATAGGCCGCATAGGGCGCAAACCAGGCGGGGATGTCCGCGAAGGGCGTGGCCGTACTGCCGGAAAGCGCCTCGGCCTCCTTGCCCAGAAGCCTCACCATGATGATAAGCGCCTCCGAGCGCTTGGGCGTTCGCGAGAGCTCGAAGCCGATATCCGTCCCGAGAAAGAGACCGAGCCCATAGAGCGACTGCGCCGCCTGCTCCTCCTGCGTAGGAGCCGCGGAAACGGAAGTCGTCACCACCAGCGCCGCGAGCACCACCGCCGCGAAGCGTTTCCAGAACCGTCTCATTCTCTCGCCTCCCATGACCGATATGGTCGTATTTTGCAGATAATGCGCTGCTAGTATACACCATTTTCAGTCCCGAGGCAAGAGGCCGCCGCGCCGCGCTTTCCCGCTCCCGGAGCCGCGCGCGGCCTATCCGCCCGGCGCGGCTTCCAAATTTTGACGCTCTCCTAACAAAAAGCTTCCTTTTTTCTAATGCATTTCCAAGGCAGATGTGTTAAAGTATGCTGAGGGAGGGATACTATGCCAAACCTTTCTTACGACTGCCTCGTCGTCGGCGCGGGGTTTGCCGGCGCGGTCGCCGCGCACGAGCTCGCCGAGCGGGGCAGTCTGCGCGTGCTGCTCCTCGAGCAGCGCTTCCACACCGCCGGCAACGCCTACGACTGCAAGGACACCGCGGGCGTTCTCGTCCACCTCTACGGGCCGCATATCTTCCATACGAACAGCCTCCGGGTCTACGACTACCTCTCCCGCTTCACCGCATGGCGAAATTACCGCCACGAGGTGCTCGCCCGCGTGGGAGACATGCTCCTGCCCCTGCCGTTCAACTTCACGTCTCTGGAAATGGTCTTCGGTCCGAAGGCCCCTCTTCTGGAAAAAAAGCTGCTCGCTTCCTACGGCGGCGCCGGGGAGGCGGGCATCCTGGCGCTCCGCCGCAGCGGCGACGCGGAATTGCGCGCGCTTTCCGACTACGTCTACGACAACGTCTTTTCCTATTATACCCAAAAGCAGTGGGGCACCGCGCCGGAGGAGATCGACGAAGCCGTGACCGCCCGCGTCCCCGTGCGCCTGTCGCACCGGAGCGGCTACTTCCTCGACCGCTTTCAGGGCATGCCGAAAGACGGCTACGCCGCGCTCTTCGGGCGCCTGCTCGACCACCCGAACATCACCGTCCTGCTGGGTACGGACGCCGGGAGCCGCATGCGGTTCACCGACACGGACATCCTGCTGGACGGCACGCCCTTTTCCGGCCCGGTGATCTACACCGGCGCGCCGGACGCGCTCTTCGGCTGCCGCTTCGGCGCGCTCCCCTACCGGACGCTGGACTTCGAGTTCGAGACCCTGCCCGTGGATTTCCATCAGCCGGTCGGCACCGTGAATTACACCGTCTCCGAGCCCTATACCCGCATCACGGAATTCAAGCACCTCACGGGACAGCTGCTTCCGGGCGTCACCACCATCGCGCGGGAGTATTCCCGCGCCGCCGGCGAGGGGGACATCCCCTACTACGCCATCCTCAACGACGCGAACCGCGCGCTCTACGACCGCTACGCCGCCCTCGCGGCGCGGTACCCCAACCTCCATCTTCTGGGCCGGCTCGCGGAGTACCGCTACTACAACATGGACGCCGTCGTGGAGCGCGCCCTGACGTGCTCCGACGCGCTCCTGGAGGAACTGCAGCCATGAAGCTTCTCACCTTCGCCGTTCCCTGCTATAACGCGGCGGGCTATATGCACCGCTGCATCGAAACGCTCCTGCCCGCGGGCGAGGACACCGAAATCATCCTCATCGACGACGGATCCAAGGACGACACCGGCGCCATCGCCGACGGCTACGCCGCGCGCTACCCCGACCGTGTGCGCGTCATCCACCAGGAGAACGGCGGTCACGGCGAGGGCGTCAACCAGGGCCTGCGCCACGCCGAGGGACTCTACTACAAGGTCGTCGACTCCGACGACTGGCTTGACGTCGATGCGCTCGGCGAGGTCGTGGAGCAGCTGCGCGCGTTTTCCGCCATGCCGGAGCCGGTGGACCTCTTTATCTGCAACTTTGTCTACGAGCACGTGGCGGACAACACCCAGCATGTCATGCGCTATTCCAACGTCTTCCCGCAGGACCGCATTTTCACCTGGCCGGAAATCCACGCCTTTCGTCCCGACCAGTACCTTCTCATGCACTCGGTCTTCTACCGCACCGCGCTTCTGCGCGACTGCGCCCTGGTCCTCCCCAAGCACACCTTTTACGTGGACAACATCTTCGTCTACCAGCC
>DAOPLW010000207.1:0-3086 GCA_035391945.1 Oscillospiraceae bacterium
TCGCAATACGCGCCGCAGCGCGCGGACTCCTCCGCTTCCATGGCCGCGGCGCCGTTTTTCGGATCGTGAAGCAGCGACTTGCGCAGCTTCTCCACCTCTGCTTTTTTCATTTGGGATCCTCCTTGTCCATATTCAAAATCCTGCGAAACAGCCGCTCCGCCTCGTTGGCGAAGGCGGCCTCGTTGTTCTGGTTTTCCAAAATATAATCGCATTTCTTACGGAAAAAGCGCTCCGGCTTCTGCGCGCGGATGCGCAGGAGCGCGTACTGCCGCGAGATCCCGTCGCGCGCCATGAGCCGCCGGACCCTTACCTCCTCGGGCGCCACGATACCCACCACGCAGTCGCAGAGCTTGCCCACGCCGCTCTCCAGAAGCGCGATGGCGTCGATGGCGACGGCCGTCTCCCCCGCCGCCCTCGCCTCCTCCAGAAAGACGCGCAGTTCCCGCAGGACCGCGGCGTGGCTGATCGCATTGAGCTCCTCGAGCGCCTCCGCGTCCCGGAAGACCACCGCGCCCAGCTTCTTGCGGTCCAGGCGTCCGTCCTGCCCGGTCACGTCGCCGAAGACGGCCACGAGCGTATCGTGCAGTTCCCGGTCGCGCTCAAGCAGGCCGTGGTAGAGCGCGTCGCAGTCGACGATGACGACGCCGAGCGCGGCGAGGACGCCGAGCGCCGTGGTCTTGCCCGCGCCGGAGCCGCCCGTGATGCCGATGATTTTCATTGTTCCCCCGCCTCCGGAAGAAATTCGTCCGGCCGCGTTTTTTGCAGCCCGAAACGCCAGGCGACGGCATCCGCAATGCGCCGGCAGGCGTGGCCGTCGCCGTAGGGGTTGACGGCGCGCGCCATCGCATGGTATGCATCCTCGTCCGTCAGAAGCTCCGAGGCGAGGGCGAGAATCTTCTCCCGCCCGGTCCCGGCCATCCTGACCGTCCCGGCCGCGACGGCCTCGGGCCGCTCCGTCTCGCGCCGCAGGACCAGAACCGGCTTCCCAAGCGCGGGCGCCTCCTCCTGGAGCCCCCCGGAATCGGTGAGCACGAGGTAGCTGCGCGCCATGAGATTGTGCATGTCGCGCACATCGAGCGGCGCGACGAGCCGGACGTTCGGCAGGCCGTCCAGGTTCCGGTGCGCCGCCTCCTGCACCACGGGGCTCAGGTGCACGGGATAGACGAGGAGTGCGTCCGGGAACCGCAGGGCGATCTCCCGCAGCGCCGCCATGATGTTCTCCATGGGCTCCCCGTAGTTTTCCCTGCGGTGGCAGGTCACGAGCAGGAGCCGCCGGGCGGAGAAATCCAGCCCAGAAAGCGCCTTTTCCGCGGGTTCCCAGTCCGGACGGACGGTGGTCTTCAGGGCGTCTATGACCGTGTTCCCGGTCACAAACAAATCGCCCTGCGCCGCCTCCCGTTCAAGGTTTCTCCGGTTCTGCGCCGTGGGGCAGAAATGCAGCGCCGCGATGTCGCCCGTAAGGGTGCGGTTTACCTCCTCGGGAAAAGGCGAATAGCGGTCGTAGGTGCGCAGCCCCGCCTCGACGTGACCGACGGGGATCCGATGATAAAACGCCGAGAGAGCCCCGGCGAACGTGGTGGAGGTATCCCCGTGGACGAGCACCAGATCGGGCTTTGCCGTCTCAAGCACCGCGTCCATCCGGGTGAGGCACCGGCTCGTGATCTGCGCGAGCGTCTGGCGCGGCGTCATGATGTCCAGGTCGTAGTCCGGGCGGATCCGGAACACGTCCAGCACCGCGTCGAGCATCTCCCGGTGCTGCGCGGTGACGCAGACGAGGCTTTCAAATTCCGGGCGGCCGCGGAGCTCCAGGACGAGCGGGGCCATCTTGACGGCCTCCGGCCGGGTGCCGAAGACGGTCATGACGCGCAGCTTACCCATTTTGCGCCTCCTCCCCGGACGCCGAAGCCGCTTCCGGCTTCTCCGGCTCCGGCGCATCCGGATCAGCTTCTTCCTCCGGGGGCTCCTCCCGCTCCGCCTCCGGCGGCGTCTCGGGCGGGGTCTTCTCCGCCGCGGACGCGGCCGGCGTATCGGACGCCGGCGGCCCGGAAGATTCCGCGTCGCCGTTTTTCTTTCCGTTGCCGTTGTGGTTGTGGGTAAATACCGTCCAGGCGATCCAGGCCGCGGCGCACAGCGCCACGAGCAGGATCATCGCCTTGATCTCGCCGCTGGTGGTGAGCACCACCGCCGCGAGGCCCAGAATCGCGCTCACGACATAGAGCGTCGCCACCGCCTGCTTCTGCGTGAGGCCCATGTCGATGAGCCGGTGATGGACGTGGCCGCGGTCGGCGTGCATGGGGCTCTGGCCGTGGGCCAGGCGGCGCACGCAGGCGAAGACCGTGTCGAAAAGCGGCAGGCCCAGGACCAGAAACGGGATTGCGAACGAGATGACCGCATAAAACTTGAAAAGGCCCTGGATGGAGACGGTGGCAAGAATGAAGCCCAGGAACGTCGCGCCCGTGTCGCCCATGAAAATCTTGGCGGGGTTGACGTTATACGGCATAAAACCGATGCAGGCGCCCGCGAGCGCGGCCATGACGAGCGCCACCTCGCCCTCGGAAACCACGATGGCGATGGCGAGCATGGTGAGCGAGCTGATGGTGGAGACGCCCACGGCGAGGCCGTCCAGGCCGTCGATGAGGTTCACCGAGTTCGTGATGCCCACGATCCAGAGGACCGTGATCGGCACCGCCATCACGCCCAGCTCCAGCCACGGGTCGGTGGAAAACACGTTGGGGTTGGACACCACGCGCACGACCGTGCCGCCGTAGACGGCCACGAGCGCGGCGCCGATCTGGACGAAAAATTTCAGGAGCGCGGGCAGGGGGTGCACATCATCCATCACGCCCAGAATCACGATGATGACCGCGCCGAGAAGGATGCTGCGCAGCGCCGGCGTCATTTTCACAAAGAGCAGGACGCTCAGGAGAAAGCCGAGAAAAATGGCCAGGCCGCCCAGCCGCGGGATGGGTACCTTGTGCATGCGCCGGCCGTCCTTCGGCACGTCGATGGCGCCGATGCGGAAGGCAAACGACTTGACCACGGGGGTCAAAAGAAACGACACGACCATCGCCGAGACCATCGAGAGG
>DAOPLW010000208.1:0-3073 GCA_035391945.1 Oscillospiraceae bacterium
GGTGGGGGAGACGGCCGCGGAGGGGATGTTCCTGTTTTCGTCCCACCACCCGGACCTGATCCTGCTGGACCTGGGCCTGCCGGACCGCGACGGGCTGGAGATTCTGCGGGAGCTGCGGAGCTTCTCCGCCGTGCCGGTGCTGATCGTCTCCGCCCGCGGGCAGGAGCGCGAGAAAATCGCGGCGCTCGACCTGGGCGCGAACGACTACATCACGAAGCCCTTCCATATGGGCGAACTCATGGCGCGCATCCGCGTGGCGGAGCGCGCCCTCTCCCAGCCGGGAGAGCCCGCCGAAACGCGCTATCAATGCGACTACCTGACGGTGGACTACGAGAAGCGGCGCGTCTTTATCGACGGGGAGGAAGTTCACCTCACGCCCATCGAGTACAGGCTCCTGCTGCTCCTCATCGCCAACCGCGGAAAGGTGCTCACGCACAACTATATCATCAGCCAGGTCTGGGGCGAGGGCGGCAGCGACAGCAAGAGCGTGCGCGTGTTTATGGCGAAGCTGCGCCGGAAGATCGAAAAAAATGCGGTGAACCCGCGCTTCCTCTTCACTGAGGTCGGCGTGGGATACCGCTTCACGGACGAATAGAAGCGCAGCTGTAAAGGCATATACCATTACGCCGGGATGCGCAGGAAAAACGCCGGGGACCTCGAGGCCCCCGGCGTTTTCTTTACGCAAGGAAAAATGCTTGTATGGCCTCCCGGGAGGCGCGGACGGAGCCCTGCGCGAGGCCGTTGCGCCCGCCGCCGCGTCCGCAGAGCGCCGCGTTGAGCCGCGCCGTGAGGTCCCGCAGGTCGCGCTCGTGGTCGACGAGCGCATATTTCCAGTCCTCGTCCGCGCCGGAAAAGACGGCGCAGCGTCCGCCGCAGGAGGAACCCACGGCGTCCGCCAGCCGCCGCAGGGCGTCCGGCGGCATCGCCGCTTCAAAGAGCAGCGTGTCGCCTTTCCCGCGCAGTTCATCCGCCCGGCGCCGGAAGCTCTCGTCCTCCAGGGCGGCCGCGCGGGCCTTTGCGGACATAAGCTCCTCCTGCATCCGCGCGGCGGCCGCGGCGGTCTCGGAGGGCTTCGCCGAGAGCAGGCGGGAGACCTGGAGATTTTGCTCCCGCTCCGCGCTCAGACGCTCGAGGGCGCGCGCGCCGCAGACGAGCTCCAGCCGCACGCCGTCCCGGAACTTTTCGCAGCCGAGGAGCTTGACGACGCCGATCTGCCCCGCGCGCAGCACGTGCGTGCCGCAGCAGGCGCAGACGTCCGCATCCGGAAAGCGCACGATGCGCACCGCTCCCGCGAGGGCCTTTTTGCTGCGGAAGGGAAGCGCGGCAAGCGCCTCCGCGTCCGGCCAGAAGCATTCGACCGGCTCGTCCGCCCAGATCCGCTCGTTGGCGCGGCGCTCGATGTCCGCGAGCTGTTCCGGCGAGAGCGGACCGTTGAAATCGATGGTCACCGCGTCCGCGCCGAGGTGGAACCCCACGTTGTCGTAGCCGTATTGCGCATGGATGAGGCCGCTCACGATGTGTTCGCCCGAGTGCTGCTGCATGAAATCGAAGCGGCGCGCCCAGTCGATCTCGCCCGTGACGGGTTCGCCGGGCGTGAGGGGCGAGGCGCAGGTGTGGATGATGACGCCGTCTTTCTCGTGCACGTCCGTGACGGCCGCGCCGCCAATCGTTCCGTGGTCGGCCGGCTGCCCGCCTCCCTCCGGATAAAAAGCCGTGCGGTCGAGCACGACGGCAAACCCGTTTTTTACCGGCGTGCAGGAGAGAACCGCCGCGTCGAAGCGGCGCAGAAAGGCGTTCTGATAGTAGAGTTTTTCGGTTTCCATGCCAAGTCTCCCGTTCCTTTTTTCTGCCATTATCGTATCATGTCTGTCAAGGCGCAAAGGGAGTCCCGACGCATCATTTTTGTTGCCTTGGCGTGCGCGGCATGGTACACTGTGGAAGGAAAGCGAGGAGGGGAACGGGATGCTGAATTATTTCGCGCGGCATTTCGGCGACAGGCCGGACGGCTGGCGCGTGCGCAAGGTGAACGACGTCAATTGGCTCATTCCGTATATCATGCGTACCAGGCTGGATTCGCAGAATCATTTCGACGAGCGCGTCTCGGTTGAAAAGGTGGAACAGTTTATCCGCGCGCACCGGAAGGAGATACCCGAGCTCTCGACGATGCACGTGTTCGTGGCTGCGATGGTGCGGCTTTTGGCGCTGCGCCCGCAGCTCAACCGCTTCGTGATGTGGAACAAGCTCTTCGCGCGCAACCGCATCGAAATGTCCCTCATGGTCAAGCGCGCCTTTTCGGACGAGGGGGAGGAGACGGCCATCAAGCCCTCTTTCCAGCCGGAGGACACCATCTACGACGTGGTGCGCCGCATGCAGGAGGAGATCGAGGCCAAAGGCAGGGTGGGGCAGTCCGCCGGCATCGACAAGACGGCCCATCTGCTCGGGCTTTTCCCGCCGTTTCTGCTTCGCTTTGTGATCTTTCTCTTCCGCTGGATGGACAATCTCTGGTGCGTGCCGAGGTTCATCTACGACGCGAGTCCCTTCCACTGCAGCTTTTTCCTGACGAACGTCGGCTCGCTGGGCATCGGCTCCATCTACCACCATCTTTATGAGTTCGGGACCTGCAGCATCTTTCTGGCGCTGGGCCGCAAGGGCCGCACCGCCTCGGGCGGGAAAACGGTGAGCCTGCGCTTCGTCCTGGACGAGCGCATCTGCGACGGCTACTACTACGCGTACTCCATGCGCGTGCTGCGGCGCATTCTGGCCAACCCCGACGTGCTTCTCACGCCGCCGGAAGAGGTCGTGGTGGACGACGGCGTGACGTACGCGCGCGTCGACCGGTGAAGGCGATGGACTATCTGCATCCGGAAGCGGACGACGCCGGGATCGGCGAACTGAGCGCCCTGGCGCTCGCCCACCTGGGCGACGGCGTCTACGAGCTCATGGTGCGCACCTGGTGCGTCCTGCACAGGAAGCTTACCAACCGCTCTCTCCACAGCGCGGTGGTGCGCTATGTGGCCGCGCCCGCGCAGGCCGCGGCGGCGCGCCGCATCGAGCCGCTCCTGACCGACGAGGA
>DAOPLW010000209.1:0-3033 GCA_035391945.1 Oscillospiraceae bacterium
GCCTGCGGCCATGGGGACGCAGACGCCCACGCCGTGCGCGGGCGAGGGGTTATTAAAGCCGGGGGAAGCCCGGCGTTGTATCCAAGGGGGGGGACGTAGTCCCCCTAGGAGCGAAAAAAGTCCGGCGCCGCTTCTGCGGCGCCGGACTTTTTTATATCGCATTACACAGCGCGGGTCACTTTGCCGGAACGGAGGCATCTCGTGCAGGCATAGACGTGACACGGCTTGCCGTCCACCAGCGCCTTGACGCGCTTGACATTGGGCTTCCAGGGGCGGTTGGCGCGCCGATGGGAGTGGGAGACCTTGTTGCCGAACACAACGCCCTTGTCGCAAAAATCACATTTCGCCATTCCTTTTACCTCCTCGCTATGACAATTTCTCAGACGCAAACGTTATAATACCAGACCGCGCACGAAAAAGCAAGAAAAAAATGCACATTTGGGCGGGAATTTGGAAAGCCGGCCCCCCTCGTTCTTCCGGTGTTGCGAAACGGACGGAAACCGTATATAATAAGGTCTCAAATCAAAGAACGCGCAAAAGTCGGAAAGGGGGGTGGCGCCATGGACACGACGAAGGGGATCGCGCTCACGCAGCTGGTCGAGGAAATGGGCATGGAAGTCCTGCACAAGAGCCGGGACTTTGATTCCATCTGCATCACGACCGAGGACGTCAACCGCTGCGGACTGCAGCTCACCGGCTTCTACGGCTATTTCGACCCGCGGCGCATCCAGATCATGGGGCTCGTCGAGACGACCTATCTCGCGGGACTCACGGCCGAAGCGCGCCGGGTGAGTTTCCAGGCGCTTTTGACCAAGCGCATCCCGGCGCTCGTGCTCTGCCGGGGCATCCGGCCCTTCCCCGAGTGCGTGGAGATGGCCGAGCGGTGCGACAAGCCGCTTCTCATTACCCAGGATACCACGACGGTGTTCATGAGCCGCCTCATCACCCGCCTGCACGTCCTCCTGGCGCCCACCGTGACGCGCCACGGCGTTCTGGTGGAGATTTACGGCGAGGGCGTATTGATGTTCGGCGAGAGCGGCGTGGGAAAAAGCGAGACGGCCATCGAGCTCGTCAAGCGCGGCCACCGGCTCATCGCCGACGACGCGGTGGAGATCCGGCGCATCGACGACAGGACGCTTCTCGGCTCCGCGCCGGACCTTATACGGCATTACATCGAGCTGCGCGGCATCGGCGTCATCGACGTGCGCCAGCTCTTCGGCATGAGCGCCGTCAAGCTCTCGCAGGAGATCGACGTGATCGTGAACCTCGAGCCCTGGAAGGAGGGCTTCATGTACGACCGGCTGGGGCTCGAGGAGCTGCATACGACGATCCTGGGCGTGGAGGTGCCGTCCCTGACGGTGCCGGTCAAACCCGGACGGAACCTCGCGGTCATCATCGAGGTGGCGGCCATGAACAACCGACAGAAAAAGATGGGCTATAACGCCGCACAGGAGTTTACCAACCAGCTGGGCGCCCACTTCGCCGCCCAGGCGGCGGAAGAGGCCGGCGCGGCGGAGGGGGAGAATAAGCCGTGAGTGCGCGCTATATCGGCGTGGACGTCGGCGGCACGAACGTGGTCGCCGGACTCGTGGACGAGGAGCGGCGCGTGCTCGCGCGCGCGAAGGCGAAGGCCGCCGGGGCGAAAAGCGACGCCGCGCTCGCCGGGCTGATCGCGCGGCTGGCGCGTGAAGCGGCGGCGGAGGGCGGTGCGGCGCCGGAGGAGATCGGGGGCATCGGCATCGGGAGTCCCGGCGTTCTGCGGCCCGGGGACGGACTGGTCCTCTATTCCTGCAACACCCCGCTCGGCCCCACGGAGCTCCTCGCGCCGCTGCGGGAAGCGTGGAACGCGCCCGTCTTTCTCGGAAACGACGCCGACTGCGCCGCGCTCTGCGAGGCCGCCCCGGGAGGCGCGGTGCACGGCTGCCGCAGCGCCGTCGTCGTGACGCTCGGCACCGGCGTGGGCGGCGCGTATGTACAGGACGGCGTGCTTTGGCGCGGCCACAACGGCTGCGCCATGGAGGCCGGCCACATGACCGTGCGCGCGGACGGCCGGCGCTGTCCCTGCGGCCGGCGCGGCTGCTGGGAGCAGTATGCCTCCGCCACGGCGCTCAAGCGCATGACCCGCGAGGCCATGCGGAAGGACAGGGAGAGCCTTCTCTGGACCCTCGCCGCGGAAAACGGCGGGAAAGTCGGCGGCAGACTCGCGTTTGAAGCCATGCGCCGGGGCGACCGGACGGCCAAACGCGTGACGGACGCCTATCTCTTTTATCTCGCGGCGGGCGTCTGCAACCTCATCAATTTACTGCAGCCGGACCGGCTGTGCCTGGCCGGCGGCGTCGCCGGCGAGCGGGACGAGGATCTTTTGTACCCGCTCCGGGAGCGCGTCTCGCGGGAGGAGGCCGCGCGCTGCGGGCTGCCGCGCACGGAGATCGTGAAGGCGGCGCGCGGCGGCGACGCGGGCGTCGTCGGCGCGGCGATGCTGTGCATGAACCATTAAGACGGAGGGCGACGCCGTGGACAAATGGAACGAACTGGAAATAGCGCTGCGCGCCGCGTCCCCCGCGCTCTCTCTGCGGCGGGAGGAACCGATGGCGCGGCACACGAGCTTTCGCATCGGCGGCCCCGCGCGGCTCATGGCCCTGCCGGCCTCGCCGGCGGAGCTTGAGGCCGTCTGCCGCATGGCGTGGGATCTGGATATACGCTTCATTCTGATTGGAAACGGCACGAACCTCCTCGCGCCCGACGAAGGGCTAGACGCACTGGTGGTCAAGACCGCCGGCTGCAACGCGGTCGGGCGCGCGAAGGAGACGGAGCTTTGCGCCGACTGCGGCGCGCCGATCGCGCGCGTGGCCAATCTGGCGCGCGTGGCGGGCCTTTCGGGCCTGGAATTTGCCGGAGGCATCCCCGGTTCGGTCGGGGGCGCGGTCACGATGAACGCGGGCGCTTTCGGCGGGGAGATGAAGGACGTCGTTCTGGAGACGGCGGTTTTGACCCCTGCGGGAAGACGCGTTTTCTCCAATGAGGAACACGGCT
>DAOPLW010000210.1:0-3032 GCA_035391945.1 Oscillospiraceae bacterium
GGCCGCCGAAGGCGCGATGAACGAATACTGCGCGGCGACGGCCAGCGGCACGCCGATGGAGTGCCCGCCCCCGAGGACAAGGCTGACGGTGGGCTTTTTCATGCCGGAAATAATCTCCGCGATGGCAAGCCCCGCCTCCACGTCGCCGCCGACGGTGTTGATGAGGATCAGGAGACCGTCGATCTCCCGGCTCTCCTCCACCGCCGCGAGAAGCGGCAGGATGTGCTCGTATTTCGTGGTCTTGTCGTTCTGCGGCAGGATCTGATGGCCCTCCACCTGCCCGATGATGGTCAGGCAGTGGATGGTGCCGTGCTCCGTCTTCGTCGTGGTCGCGGCCATGTCCGAAATCGGCTGCTGGACCGGCTGCTTGTCCTGTTCCTTCTGTTTTTCCTGTTCCATATTCCGCACCTCCGTTTTTCAAGGTAGTTATGCGCAGCGCGTATGATTTTACGCATTGTTCACAAACATTCTTTGCAATATTTACCTCCTTATGCTATGCTCATTTTATCTGGAAGCATAAAAAACAGCCGTCCGCGGAAAACCGCGGGCGGAAAACCCACTTTCGGAACGGAGGACCGCAATGAAAAACTTTATTTACGACATCCCGACCAAAATCTATTTCGGCGACGGACAGATCAAAAACCTCGGTGCCGCCGTGATGGCTTACGGCAAAAAAGCCCTTCTGGTCTACGGCGGCGGCAGCATCAAGCGCAACGGACTCTATGACGCGGCCGTCGCCTCGCTCGACGAGGCCGGCATTACGGTCACGGAGCTTCCCGGCGTGGAGCCGAACCCCCGCATCACGACCGTCCGCGAGGGCGCCGAACTCTGCCGCAAGCACGGCATCGACGTCGTCGTCCCCATCGGCGGCGGCAGCACCATCGACTGCGGCAAGGTCACCGCGGCCGCCGCGCTCTACGACGGCGATCCCTGGGATCTCGTCCTGGACGGCCGCAAGATCAAGGCGGCGCTCCCGATCGTCACCGTTCTCACCATGGCGGCCACCGGCTCCGAGATGGATTCCTTCGCCGTCATCTCCGACTGGGAGGCAAAAAACAAGTTCGGCACCGGCTCGCGCCACCTGCTGCCGAAAGTCTCCATCCTCGATCCGAAGAACACCTTCTCCGTCCCCGCCCGGCAGACGGCCGCGGGCGCCGCGGACATCATGAGCCACACCATCGAAAACTACTTCAACCGCACGGATTCCGCCTTCCTCCAGAACAGCATCGCCGAGGCCATCCTCAAGACCTGCATCAAATACGCCCCCGTCGCCGTCTCGCACCCGGAGGACTACGAGGCGCGCGCGAACCTGATGTGGGCCTCGAGCCTCGCCATCAACGGTCTTGTTTCCCTCGGCGCCCCGATGGCGTGGAGCGTCCATCCCATGGAGCACGAGCTCTCCGCCTTCTACGACATCACGCACGGCATCGGCCTTGCGATTCTGACGCCGCGCTGGATGCAGCACATTCTCCGGGAAGACACGCTGCCCAAATTCGTCACGTACGGCGTCAACGTCTGGGGGATCGACGCGTCCCTGGCGCCCATGGAGATCGCGAAGACGGCCATCGCGAAGACCTACGACTTCTTCGCCTCCATCGGCATTCCCATGAACCTTTCCGCGCTCGGCATCGGGACCGACAAGCTGGAAGTCATGGCCGAGCGCGCGGAGCGCATGGGCCTGCGCAAAGCGTTCGTGCCGCTCACAGCCAAAGATGCGCTGGAAATCTACAAGAAATCCATGTGAGCGGGACATACTACCGCCAAAACCACCCAAAAAGGACGATGACCAATGAAAGATAAGAAGACGCTCTCCCCCGAGCTGCTCGCCAAAATCGACGCCTACTGGCGCGCCTGCAACTATCTTTCCGTGGGGCAGCTCTACCTCTACGACAACCCCCTCCTGCGCGAACCTCTCTCCATGAAGCATATCAAGCCCACCGTCGTCGGCCACTGGGGCACCACGCCGGGCCAGAACTTCATCTACACCCACTTAAACCGCGTCATCAAACAGTTCGATCTGGACATGATCTTTCTCTCCGGTCCCGGCCACGGCGGGCAGGCCATGGTCTCCAACGCCTATCTGGAGGGAACCTACAGCGAGATCTATCCCAACGTTAGCGAGGACGAGGTCGGGATGAAGCGCCTTTTCAAGCAGTTCTCCTTCCCCGGCGGCATCCCAAGCCACGCCGCGCCGGAAACCCCAGGCTCCATCAACGAGGGCGGCGAGCTCGGCTACTCCCTTTCCCACGCCTTCGGCGCGGTCCTGGATAACCCGGACCTCATCGCCGCCTGCGTCGTGGGCGACGGCGAGGCGGAAACGGGGCCGCTGGCCACCTCCTGGCACGGCAACAAGTTCCTCAATCCCATCACCGACGGCGCGGTGCTGCCCATCCTCCATCTCAACGGCTACAAGATTGCAAACCCGACGGTCCTCGCGCGCATCACGCCCGAGGAGCTTGATTCCTTCTTCCGCGGCTACGGCTGGAAGCCTTATTACGTCGAGGGCTCGGACCCCATGGAGATGCATGAGAAGATGGCGTCCACGCTCGACGCCGTCATCCGCGACATCCGGCGCATCCAGCGCCGCGCCCGCAAGAAAAACGACGCGGCGCGGCCGCGCTGGCCGATGATCGTCTTCCGCTCCCCCAAGGGTTGGACCGGCCCGAAGGAGCTCGACGGCAAGCCCATCGAGGGCAGCTTTCGCTCCCACCAGGTGCCCGTCTCCGTCAACGGCAAGGAGGAGAATGTAAGGCTCATCGAGAGCTGGATGAAATCCTACCGCCCCGAGGAGCTTTTCGACGAGACCGGCCGGCTCATCCCGGAACTGCGCGCCCTGGCCCCGGAGGGCGACCGCCGCATGGGCGCCAACCCCCATGCGAACGGCGGGCTGCTCCTGCGCGAGCTGCGCCTGCCCGATTTCCGCGACTACGGCATCGGAGTCCCCACGCCCGGCGGCGTGGAGGCGCAGGACATGCTGGTCCTCGGCGCTTTCGTGCGCGACGTTCTCAAGCTCAACGAGGACAAGCGGAATT
>DAOPLW010000211.1:0-3011 GCA_035391945.1 Oscillospiraceae bacterium
CCGGTCGGCCCCCTCCAGATCGGTGAAGGGGAGGTCGTAGGAAGCGGCGGTCGCGGCGATGTCCTCGTAGCCCAGCGCGTGCACGAGCATGACCGCCATCTCCTCGCGCGTGATGGCCTCCAGCGGGCGGAAAGAGCCGCCGGGGGTCACGGCGCCGTTCGCTGCGGCGGTTTCAATATAGGAATAATACCAGATGCCGCTCGCCACGTCCGAGAAAGACGCGGCGGTGGGGGAGACCGTCTCCCAGCCGAACATCCGGCAGAGGATGGTCACGAATTCCGCGCGCGTGATCGTCCGGCCATAGCCGAAGAGGCCGCCGCCCACGCCCTGCATCAGACCCTGCGTCTGCGCGTAAGCAATGGAATCCGCCGCCCAGCTCCCTGCGGGCACGTCGGGATATCCGGCCGCGGCGGCCGCGCTGGCCGGTGCGGAAGACAAAAGAAGAAGACCTGCCAGAAGCAGGCCGAGCGTACGTCGCATAAAACGCGCCTCCCGGATTGGTTTCTTCTATTGTACGCGGCATGCCCGCCTTAAGTCAAGGGGGAACCGGCACGCCAGAAATTGGATTTTAGCACTCTCTCATTAAGAGTGCTAAAATTAACAGTTCGTTCAAAAAAAGGACAATATTTCGTTACAATCCGGCGGTATGATGCAGTTGTCAGAAGGGGAAACCAAGAAAGGCCCCGAGGACGAGTCAAAATGAGCAGATTGAATGGAGGTTACGAGTATGTTTGATCTGATACCTTTTGAGCGCAGACATGGCATGATGAATTTCAACCCGTTCCGTGACATGGAGGAATTCGAAAAACGCTTCTTCGGCGATATGCCGCTCTCCGAGTTCAAGACGGACATCCGGGACGCCGGTGCGGCGTTTGAACTGGAGGCCGACCTGCCTGGTTTTAAGAAGGAGGACATCGCCATCGATCTGGAGGGCGATGTGCTGACCATCCGGGCCGAGCGGCACGGCGAGTCCGAGGAGAAGGACAAGAAGGGCAACTATATTACCCGCGAGCGTTGCTATGGCGCCTTCTCCCGCAGCTTCGACGTGACCGGCATCAAAGCCGACGAGGTCACCGCGCAGTACGCCGACGGCGTGCTGAAGCTGACTCTGCCGAAGAAGGAGGCCGCGCTGCCCGCCTCCCGCAGACTGGAGATCCAGTAGGAAAGGGCATGGAAAGGAGCGTTCCCCCCGCTCCCGATAGACGCCGCCCGCGTACGCGCGGGCGGCGCTTTTTGGAGAAATTACCGGAAATATTCATAAAAAATTTATGAATTTCTAATGTCTCCCGTGGACTGGCTGTGATATAATGGCCCCGTAAAGAGAAAGGATCGCCTGTGGGGCGGTCGTCGGGAAAATACAACATATCGGAGCATCGCGAAATGAAAACCTGGCTGAAAGAACATAATCACATATGGGTCCTGCTCTATTTTCCGATCTATCTGCTCTGGTTCTGCTGGCTGGAGGACCGGCCCGCCAAGGAGTGCAACATCATCTCCTCGCCGCTGGACGCGCTCATTCCCTTCCACGAGATCTTTATCGTGCCCTATTTGCTTTGGTTTGCGTTCATGGCGGCGACGGTAGGCTACTTCTTTTTTGCGGACCGGGCCGGATTTCTGCGGCTGATGGCTTTTCTGGGCGGAGGGATGACCATTTTCCTGCTGGTCTCCACGGTCTATCCGAACGGTTTGGCCATTCGGCCGACGGTGTTCCCGCGGGAAAATGTGTTTACCGATCTGGTGCGCATGCTCTACGCGGCGGACACCCCCACGAACGTGCTCCCCAGCATCCATGTACTTAATTCTCTGGGCGCATACAGCGCCATCTCCAACAGCGAGCGTCTCGGGAAACGGTGGATTCGCTATGCGGCGCTGGTTTTAACGGTCCTCATTATTCTCGCCACAATGTTCCTCAAGCAGCACTCGGTGGTCGATGTCCTGGCCGCATTCCTGCTCTCGGGGCTGCTCTACGGCATCGTCTACGGCCGCGAGACGAAACGCGGCCGCGTCACGACGACGGCGTGGGAGACGGCGAAGCAGTGATCGTATAGGAAAGGCGGGCCGCCGCCGGACGGAATGGAATAGACCGGGCCTGTCACCGCGGTGACAGGCCCGGTTTTTTGCCGCGCGGAGAAGAGGGGCGCGGCGTCCCGCAAAAGCGCACCGCACGAAACGTCCCGGCCGCGCGGTACCGCGCGGCCGGGACGAAAACGCGATCGGCGGTTATTTCTTTTCGCGGCGGAAGCACATGAACCAATCCAGGCAGTACTGGTCCTCGGATGTGGACTCCATACGCTCCTTCGCCACGCCGCAGCTGCCCGCCGTGGGGACGATCACGTCGTCTCCGGGGCGCCAGTCGGCCGGCGTCGCGACCGCATCGGCATCGGCCTTCTGCAGGGCCTGGACCACGCGTTTGATTTCGTCGAAATTCCGCCCGGTGCTCAGCGGGTAGTAGAGAATGAGGCGGATCTTACCCTCGGGGTCGACCACGAATACGGCGCGTACGGCCTGCGTATTGGACTGGCCCGGCTGGATCATGCCGTATTGACGGGCCACCTCCATGCGGATGTCCTCGATCAGCGGGAACTTGACTTCGACGTGCTTCTTGCCGTTCCACTCGAGGTCCTGGATCTTGCGGAGCCAGGCGATGTGGGCATAGAGGGAGTCCACGGAGAGTCCCACGAGCTCGGTGTTCATGGCTTTGAACTCCTCGGCCATGGAAGCAAACGTCATAAACTCGGTCGTGCACACGGGGGTGAAGTCGGCCGGATGGCTGAAGAGGATCACCCATTTGCCTTTATAATCCTCGGGGAAATGGATCTCGCCCTGAGTGGTCACCGCCTGGAAGCTCGGCGCGGGGTCTCCGATGAGAGGCATTCTGTTCTGTTGTATGGTATTTTCAGACATGGGGTTACACTCCTTTCAGATATTTACGAATTAGCTGTGTCTAACTATATAGGAAGGAGGAAGGACTTTCCGTAACCATGTCACAGTGGCGCGCCCCGGCAGGAGGG
>DAOPLW010000212.1:0-2994 GCA_035391945.1 Oscillospiraceae bacterium
TTGGACACGAAGTTGCCGACGATGCTCTTGTCGAGCTTCACCGAGTCGAAGGGGACGGTCGCGAGCACCGACATGCTGGAATATTCCGCGCCGAAGTCGTCCAGCGACAGGCGGAAACCATGCCGGCGGAAGGTTTCAACGGCGTGGGCGACGGTCTCCCGCTCGATCCCGCCGATGCTCTCGGTGATCTCAATCTCGATGAGCTCCATCGGGATATCGTACCGCCCGTGGATGGCGAGCACCGTGGGAAGCGCGGAGCGGTCGAGCAGCGTCTGCCGGGAGAAATTGACCGAAACCGGAAGCAGGCGCTTTCCCGTCGCTTTCCAGTCATGGAGAATACGAAGCGTCTGCTCCAATACGTAGAAATCGAGCTCCCGGATGATGTGCTCCCGCTCCATGCGCCCGATGAACTCGGCCGGGACAACGACGCCCCGTTTCGGGTCCATATACCGTACCAGCGCTTCCCCGCCTATGATCTCGCCCGTCCGGATCCTGGCTTTCGGCTGAATATAAACGGCATAGAGACCGGCGGCGAGCGCGGCCTTCAGTTCCCGCATGGCCGCGCTCTCGCTGCGCGTCCCGCTGCGCTCCAGCGCGCGGAAATAGGACTGCTTGTTAAGGCGCATCACCTCTTCGGCGTTTTCGGCCAGTTTGCGCGCCGTGAAATCCTGCTCCGACCAGGTGTAGCCGAGGCAGAAACGGTCGGGGTATTTCAGGTCGAACGCCTCCTGCGCGCGGGCGCACTTCCCGAGAAACGCCTCGTGCGTGATATCCTGCACCAAAACGGCGAATTCATGCCCGGTCACGCGGTAGACGGCCGCATGCGGAAAGACTTTCACCAGATTTTTCGCCGCGAAGAGGAGCAGACGATCACCCATCTCGTGGCCCTGTGTTTCGTTGACGCTTTTCAGCCCGTTGATATCCATGTACAAAACGCCCAGGGACGAGAGCGCGTCCGCGGACAGCGAGCGCAATGCGTCCTCGTAGGCCTCCCGGCCCAACAGGCCCGTCATGGCGTCGCGGCTGGAGGTCCCGACGATCAGGCCCTTCTTCGCATACTGTTCGCGTTCCCGCAGTAGCAGCGGGATGAGCGCCAGGAGCAGCGCGGTCTCACCGCCGTGCGCGCGCGGGTTTTCCATACAGAGGACGCCGATCCTCTTTCCCTTCAGCAGCAGCGGGGCTATGGTGAAGCCATAGGGATCGGCCGGGTCGGCGTGCGGACCCTGAAGAAGAATTTTTCCGCTCTTTAGGGCTTTCTGAACGATCGGCAGTTTTTTTACCGGGACATCGGTCATCCTGCGCATCAGGCTTCTCCTGCCGCGTGCCATCCACTCGTAAGCGAGCGAGACGTTCTCCCCGTCCGGCGAGAGCAAGAGAACGTAGGTCCGGTCCGCGCCGTAATAGTCTCCCACGGTCCGCAGGATCGCCTTCACGGAGGCGTCGTAGCCGCCGCCGGAGAGCATCAGGTTCATGCACCGGAACATCGTTTCCCGCTCGTCGGCGGTCAGAGGGCGCTTTTCCTCCTCGCTGCGCATCTGCACGAAGGAACCGTCCGCGGCAAGGGACGGAAGCGAGCGTTCCTCCGACACGGCCCGGTTGAAGGTCGCGGTCCTGTCGGCGCGGTCGTCGGCGCGGTTTTCGCAGACATACGCCGCCTGCACGAAAAGCGTCTCATAATCGGCGCGGCTGCAGCGCGCCGTGGCAATGCCGGCCGTGAAGGTGATGCGTTCCTTCATGTTCGCGGCATCGCGCAGGCGCTGCACCATGGAGATGGTATCTTCTATTTTTTTCTGCACCCAAACTTCGGACACGGCGTCCGGCAGGAACAGAATCAGACGGTCCCGGGCGATCTGCCCGACCACGCTCTCGCTGTCCAGCAGAAGCTGAAACAGGCGGCTGATGGAAAAGAGAATCCAGTCCGCGACGCTTTCCCCGGTGTTTTCCAGAATGTCGCCGATGCCCCTGATATCAACGAGCGCCAGCGCGCAGAGCGCGTGGACTCCCTCGCTCTCGCGGAGGATGCTTCGGATCATGGCCTCGGATGTCTCGCGCGTATAGAGATGGGTCACGCCGCTTCGCTCCACCCGGCTCGGAAGCGCCAGCTCCCAGTGGCGTCTGCGGTCGATGTCGCGCAGGTACCCGAAGGCGTGGAGCTCGCGCGTGACCGGATTGTGGAGAAGAATTACGGTGCTGGAAGTCCAGCGGATCTTCCCTTCCCGCCCCCGGCGGCGGTATTCCGCGGTGACAAGACCGACCCCGTCGGCGTAAGCCTTCCGGAGGGCTTCCGGAGAGAGCCGCGCGCGGTAGTGCGCCTCGTCCTCCGGCCCGAAGAGCGCGGAGACGCCCGCCTCGAACACTTCGGTATAATTGGTATGCGTCCTCCCGCTCACCCGGCTTTTGCCGGAGATTGCCAGAAACAGGACGCTATCGGCGGTGAGATTGGCTTCCATGACGGCAAGGAGAGAAAAACGCAGGGAGGACATGAGGCGCTTTTCCTGGCTGAAACGAAGCTGTTCGCTGAATATGTTCGGCAGTTCCTCCGAGACGCCGATGGCCTTGACCGGGCTGCCCTTTTCATCAAAAATCATGCGGTAGGAGAGCGTGGCCCAGCCGTACTGCCCGGTCGCAAAATAACGGATGATGAAAGCGGCGCGGTCCTCCGCCTTCCCGGCGAGCATGGAGCGGAAGAACGCGGCGAACGCCTCCCTAGATTCCTGATGCACCCACCCGCGCTCCAGAAGCGCGGCGGGTACGCCGCGAAATACCTTGTCCTCGTCGTAACGCTGCTTTTCCAGGTCCCAGATTCCAAAGGTGCGCGATGCAACGTCGACTTCCCAAAGGAGCTGTGAGGTTCGCCCGAACGCGATGCGCATGCGCTCATAGCTCTCCCGCAGAAGCGTTTCGGAGTGTTTGAGCGCGCTGATGTCGGTAACGAGCGCGATCATGACGGGATACCGGCTCTCCGCATGCGGAGAGCCGGTATCCCGTCATGAT
>DAOPLW010000213.1:0-2988 GCA_035391945.1 Oscillospiraceae bacterium
AATTCCGAAAAGAAGACCCCCGTCAAGGTCTACCTCCGGGAGACAGCGCCCATCGACTTCGGCGACGCGCAGGTCTTCGGCGCGGGCGACCGGATCGTCTTCGGCGACTGGAACGCGCTCGCGCCCATCCTGGAGGCGCACCGGGACAAGATCGCGGACATGGTCGTGGAATGCGACCGCCGCAACAGCGCCATTCCCCTGCTGGACCTTCGGAACGTCAACGCGCGCATCGAGCCGGGTGCGATCCTCCGCGAACAGGTGGAGATCGGCGACGGCGCGGTCATCATGATGGGTGCGATCCTGAACATCGGCGCGGTGGTGGGAGCCGGCACGATGATCGACATGGGCGCGGTCCTCGGCGGACGCGCCACCGTGGGCGCGCGCTGCCACATCGGGGCGGGCGCGGTCCTCGCCGGCGTCGTCGAGCCCGCGAGCGCAACGCCGGTCGTCGTGGAGGACGAAGTCCTCGTCGGCGCGAACGCCGTCGTGATCGAGGGCGTCCGCATCGGGCGGGGCGCGGTCGTGGCGGCGGGGGCCATCGTGATCGAGGATGTACCGCCCAATGTGGTCGTGGCCGGCTGCCCGGCGCGCATCGTCAAGGAAAAAACGGACGAGACCGTGCGGAAAACCGAGCTCGTGGACGCGCTCCGGCGTCTGTAAAAAGAAAAAAGCTCCGCGCAAGGGGAAGAGAGCCCTGCGCGGAGCTTTTTTATTGCCGTGGTACAGGCCGCCCAAAGGCGGCGCGGAAGCCCGGTCTCCTCCGGATGGCCCCTCCTCTCCGCGGCAGAACACCGGGGTGCATCCGGCGGGGCGGGAGATTCCCGCCGGCGTCGCCGTTCCGGCGGGACGTCATTTCAGTACCGCTCCCGGATTGTCTTTCCGGGTAAAATGTGCTATGATATTCCATAATAAGCAAGGATCACCGTGCCGCGCGGGCGGCGCGCGGCGCCGGGTGGGGAGGGGTGCTCTATGTCCGTACTGGCCGCTTTCGCCGTTCCGCATCCGCCGATTATTCTGCCGGAAGTCGGGCGCGGCGAGGAGAAGAAGATTCAGAAAACCATCGACGCCTACCGGGAGGTCATGCGCCGCGCAGCCGTGCTCCGGCCGGACACGATCGTCCTGACGAGTCCCCATGCGACGCTCTACGCGGACTACTTCCATATCTCCCCCGGCGCTTCGGCGGAGGGCAGTCTCTCCTCTTTCGGCTTTCCGGACCTGCGCGTGCGCGCGGACTACGACGAGGCCCTCGCGGAGGCGATCTCGCAGCTCACCGAGAAGGCGGGCGTTCCCGCAGGGGCGCTCGGCGAGCGGGACCGCGCGCTCGATCACGGCACGCTCCTCCCGCTGCATTTCTTAAGCGAGGCGTACAGCGGATACCGGGTCGTGCGCATCGGCCTTTCCGGCCTTTCGCCGCTTCTGCATTACCGTCTGGGCGAATGCATCGCCCGGGCTGCGGAGAAGCTCGGCCGCCGGACGGTTTTTCTCGCGAGCGGCGACCTCTCGCATCGGCTCAGAAGGGACGGGCCTTACGGCTTTGCCCCCCGAGGGGCCGGTCTTTGACCGGCAGGTCACGGAAGCGCTCGCCGCGGCGGACTTCGCCACGCTCCTCCGGCTTCCGCCGGACCTGTGCGACAAAGCCGGCGAGTGCGGCCTGCGCTCGCTCCAGATCATGTCGGGCGCGCTTGACGGAAAGGCGGTAGAAAGCGAACTTCTCTCCTACGAAGGGCCTTTCGGCGTCGGCTACGGCGTCGCTTCCTTCCGGGTTACGGGTGAGGATGAAAGCCGCCGCTTCGCCCGCGCGCTCGAACACGAGGAAGAGGAGCGTCTTGCGGCGCAGAAAGCAAACGAGGACCCCTACGTCCGCCTCGCGCGGCTGAGTCTCGAGACCTACGTCACAACCGGGCGGCGCGCTTCGCTTCCGGAGGAGCTTCCCGGCGAGATGCTCCGCGCGCGCGCGGGTACGTTCGTGTCGCTGAAAAAGCACGGCCGCCTGCGCGGCTGCATCGGCACCATCGCCCCCACAACGGGCTCCGTGGCGCGGGAAATCCTGCAAAACGCCGTCTCCGCAGGCGCGGCGGACCCGCGCTTTTCCCCCGTCGCGGCTTCCGAACTCCCGGAACTGACATACAGCGTAGATGTTCTCGGGGAGGCGGAGCCTATCTCCTCCCCCGACGTGCTCGATCCCGTGCGCTACGGCGTCATCGTGCAGTCCGGCACGCGCCGGGGACTGCTGCTCCCCCATCTGGAGGGCGTGGACACCGCGGCGGAGCAGATCGACATCGCGCGGCAGAAAGCGGGTATCGGCCGAGGCGAGCCGGTGGAACTCTTCCGCTTCGAGGTGGTGAGGCACACATGAAAGCCGTGTGTCCCATCTGCCCGCACCACTGCGCGCTCGAGGAGGGGCAGACCGGTCTCTGCCGCGCGCGGACGAATACGGGCGGCGTCGTCACCGCCAATAACTACGCGCGGCTGACCTCCCTCGCCCTCGATCCCATCGAGAAGAAGCCGCTCCGGCGGTTTTATCCCGGTTCCTCTATCCTCTCGGCCGGCAGCTACGGGTGCAACCTGCGCTGCCCCTTCTGCCAGAACTGCGAAATCTCCATGGCGGACGCGGGCATCCAGACCGTCACGGTGCAGCCGGAGGAACTCGTCAGGCGCGCTCTCGCGCTTGTACCGCGCGGGAACATCGGCCTCGCCTTCACCTACAACGAGCCGCTCGTCGGCTACGAATACGTCCGCGACTGCGCGCGGCTGGCGCACGAGGCGGAGCTTAAAACCGTGCTCGTCACGAACGGCACGGTCTGCCGCGAGCCGCTCCTCGCGCTCCTGCCGGACATCGACGCGATGAACATCGATCTGAAGGGGTTTACCCAGCGGTTCTACGATCTCGTCGGCGGCGATCTGGAGACGGTCCGGGAGGCCATCGCACTCTCGGCCTCGCGCTGCCACGTGGAGGTCACGACGCTCATTATCCCGGGCGAAAACGAC
>DAOPLW010000214.1:0-2988 GCA_035391945.1 Oscillospiraceae bacterium
CGCGGCTTTCCAACAACGTGCAGATGCTGCGGGACTATGCCGCGCAGGTGCGCGAGGCCTATCAGGTGCAGATGGACTACAACATCAACAACATCATGAAGGTGTTTACCGTCGTGACCGCCGTCTTTCTCCCGCTCTCCCTCGTCACCGGTTGGTACGGCATGAACTTCTCCTCCATGCCGGAGCTCAGCTGGCGCTACGGCTACGCCGTGGTGATTTTGCTCTGCCTCGCCATCGCGGGCGGCTGCCTGCTGCTTTTCAGAAAGAAGAAATGGCTGTAAGATTCTGTCATCGTCTGTATCCGTTTCCGGTTTCTTTATCCCGGCCGGCCGGTTAAAATGGGACGAAAGGAGGCACGGCGCATGAAACGAAAGCACTTCCTGCCGCTTTTCTGCGCGGCGCTGCTCATTGCCCTTTGTGCCTGCGCGAAAGAGAAGACGGAGGATGACCCGGGCGGCTACAAGGCGCTTTTCCGGGAACGCTTCGCCGCCACGCAGCTCGTGGCGCGGCACTACACCGACGCCGCCGATTCCGAATCCTCCGAGACGTTCACCGACGAGGACGGGAAGCTCTGGCGCCTCTGCACGCACTATTCGTCCATCGATGAACTGCGAGAGGCGACGCTGACGGTCTTTGACGATACATACGCGGCCGGGCTGCTGCGCATGCTGGACGCGGAGCCACTCTCCTATCAGGAGCGGGACGGCAAGCTCTGGGTGGAACCGAATCTCCTCTTGGACCAGTCCCCGTGGCTGAGCGAGGACACGTTCGAATGGGACGGCAAGACCTACGAGACCTTCCTCTGGGACACCCTGACGGTGACGGAACAGGCGGACGACCGCGTCTCCTACACGCTCGACTGGTATTCCTATTATCCGGGTGATCCGGAGACCGGCGTCTTCACGCTCGTTAAGAGCGGGGAAGAATGGAAATTCGCGACCTGTTTCTACGAAGACCAGCCGGAAGAAACGCCTTCGACCACGCCTTCGCCGCTTCCGGAGACCGTGCCGCAGGATGTGCAGGCCAAGGCGATGGCCTATCTGGCGGAGGGCGGGAACGAGGTCCGCCTGACCTCCATCAAGCCGGCCGCGGTCTATCCCGACCTCGCGGGCAAGCGAATCGAGGTCTACGCCGTCTCCTGGGAGCTCCTGGCAGTCCGGAACGGGGCGCAGGCTTGGATCGGCATGACCTTCAGCGGTGGTCCGGACTACCTGTTTTTCCAGCAGGAGAACGGGATCTATACGATCCTGGACGGCCGCAGCGTCGCGGACGGGGAGCTGGACGCGGCGGCGCTCGGCGTGGCCTGGGGCGTCCCCGACGCGGAGTTCACCCTCTCGCGGGAGGGGCACGACGACCTGTGCGGCCTGGGCGGGCCCGGCGTCTCCTTTATGGACGGGGTCGGGACGAAGACGAAGCTGGACTATGAGCTTTCCTACGCCGATGGCGATTTCTGGGAGAAGACGGCCTGGGACGGCCTTACGATCGAATGTTATGTGGACGCGGACGGCGAGCGCTCCGTCATTTCCCTTTCCACCACGCTGCCGGACGTCTCAGCTTACCGCGGCGTCTCCATGGGCGACACGCGCGAGGCGGTGCTCGCGGCTTACCCGGAGGCGCGCAGCGACAGCTGCTGGGGCCTGGAAGGCGACTATCTCTGGTACTGCAAAAACGAGGAGGGGTGGGGCAACACGCTGCTCTTCTATTTTGAAAACGACCTGGTGGTCCGGATCGAACTGCGGAATTTCTTCGACTGAAGCCAGACGGCGTCCAGGGCGCGCGGGCCGGCCCGCGCGCCCTGGACGCCTGTTTTATCGACTGTCCGCGGGGAAAGACCTCCACTGGTCCGCAAATCGTACGCCTTCGGGCGGGCGTTCGGAAGGGAAGGGGACTTTCATGCAGACCCTTCGCAAAATTTCCGTACGGCGTTTTGAATCCTTTTTTTCGACACGTGAGAGGCGCGCGGGCCAGCCCGCGCGCCTCTCGTTTTTTCGGTAAAACCGACATTTTCTCTTGACAGAAGCGGGTCCGTCTGCTATGATGTGCACAGGAACAAAGAGCGTGCTAATAGTTTGGAAACGTAGAACCGCGGAAAACCGCGGTTTCTTATGACGTACAAAATTAGCATGCGAGAAACTAGCAAATTAAATGAACGAAAGGATGTCCCACCATGAATTTTGAACTTTCCGCCCAGCAGAAGTCCACGCAGGAACTGACCCGCAAATTTGCCGAGGAGAAGCTCCTTCCCGGCGTCATCGAGCGCGACGAGAAGTCAGAGTTTTCCGTGCCGCTCTACCAGGAGATCGGCAGAATGGGTCTCATCGGCCTGCCGTATCCGACCGAGTTCGGCGGACAGGGCGGGGACTACCTCTCCTATATCATCGCCGTGGAGGAGATCTCCAAGGTGGACTCCTCCATGGGCATCGCCCACTCCGTGGCCACGTCCCTGTATGCCGGGAGCATCATGAATTCCGCCGCCACCGACGAGCAGAAGAAGCGCTTTCTCCCGGAGGTCCTCAGCGGAAAGAAATTCGGTTCCTTCGGCCTGACCGAGCCCAACGCCGGCTCCGACGCCGCGGGCTGCATCACCACGGCCGTGAAGGACGGCGACGCGTACGTCCTCAACGGCGCGAAGTGCTTCATTACGAACGGCCCCCTGGCCGACTACGTGGTGGTTTACGCCCTCACCGAGCCGGAACTCAAAACCAAGGGCATGACCGCCTTCGTCGTGGACACCAAGACGCCGGGCTTCAAGATCGGGCGCATCGAGAACAAGATGGGCATCCGCAGCGCGCAGGTTTCCGAGCTCTATTTCAACGACTGCCGCATCCCCGCCGCCAACCGGATCACCGAGCACGGCAAGGGCTTCGCGCTGGCGATGAAGACGCTCGACGGCGGCCGCATCGGCGTCGCGGCGCAGGGCCTTGGCCTCGCCAAGGGCGCCTTCGAAGTCGCGCGCAAGTACCTCATGGAGCG
The DNA here is from genome assembly GCA_035391945.1 of Oscillospiraceae bacterium. GTDB lineage: Bacteria > Bacillota > Clostridia > Oscillospirales > Oscillospiraceae > DAOPLW01. The sequence continues at coordinate 2,974 of DAOPLW010000214.1, forward strand.
TCAGCAGTTCGGAAA
>DAOPLW010000215.1:0-2951 GCA_035391945.1 Oscillospiraceae bacterium
TGGGACGGTCGGGGTAGAGGAGCGCCTCCTGCAGGATGTTGGTCAGATACCCGTGCAGGTCCTCGATCTCCCGTTCGGAAAAGACCTGCGCGAGATAGTCGTAATCCACCGAGTAGCACTTGTGGTCCCACATGTTGCTCAGATGGATGCAAAGCTGCTCGGACTGATAGCCGCTGTAATGCCATCGGCCGGTGAAAAGGACGGAGGCGTCCCGGCTCTCGAAGATGCGGCTGTCCTGGTAGGAGAGGGCGAGGTGGAACAGCCGCCCCGCCGCCGCCCCGCGCTCGGCGGCGAGCGACTCGATGTGCGAGAAGGGCAGACGCTGGTAACGCAGCAGGTCGTACCATCGGTCGGCCAGGTCCTCGTTGAAGTCGAGGAAGCTCCAGCCGTCGTCCAGCATGCCGCAGAAAGGCAGAGTGCTCACGAACATGCCGGTGGTCTGGCGCTCGGTCAGGTCCATGCGGTTGAAGATGGGAACGCCGATGGTGAAACGTTCGGAAGCGCCCATGCGCCTGAGGTAGATGGCCAGGGCCATGTAGAAAACGGCGAACGGCGCCACGCGCTGCCGGAGGCAGAACGCGTAGATGGCGTGATTCAGCACCTCGGAAAATTCGAAGGTCCTCCGCCGGCCGACGGGGGAGAGCGCCGCGCCGCGCGTCTCCTTGACGCGGGCCGGCTCCCCGGCGTTCTGGAGCGTCTCGCGCCAGTACTCCGTGTCGCGCGCGCAGGCGGGTGAGGAGAGGTAGCTCTGCTCCGCGTCCACATGGAGCCTGTAGCTCGGAGAGGGGGGGAGCTCCGGTACGCTGCCGGAGAGGAGCTGGAGATACACCTCGGCGATGCGGTTGCACAGGAGGACCTGGGACCAGCCGTCGGAGATAATGTGGTGGGTTTTGACGAGGACGCCTCCCTCGTGCTCGCCCGTGCGGAAGAGAACGAAGCGGTAGAGCGGCGCGTCGAAGAGCGGCATGACCTCGCGGGTCATCGTCTCCTCCCAGTGTTCCAGGCTGTGCCGGCTCGAGAGGGAGAAGTCGAAGACGGGGAACTGCTCGGGGGAGAACGCCGCGTGGTACTGGTACGGCTGCCCGCTTTGCAGGAGCAGTCTTGCGCGCAAAGATTCGTCCGAAGCCAGGACAAGGTTCAGACTCCGCTGCAGAAGCGGGAAGTCGAGCCGTCCGCGGATTCGGATGGTGGTACTGATGTTGTTGATGGAGGTGCCGGCAAACGAACGTTCCAGGTCCCAGATGTTGCGCTGGCTCAGGGAGAGCGGGAAAATCTCGTCGCGGCTCAGATTGCGCTCCGCCACAGGCAATACCGCCTCGATCGAATGAATTTTTGCACCGGGTCTCATGCGGCTATGAGGTTGCCGCCCGCTCCATAATATGGAAAACGGACGGCGGGTGAGGGGGTGATTTCGCACTATCCTCTCTATTTATACAAGATTTGCCAGATAATTGCAACCAAAACAAGCAAAAAACATAGGAGGGGAGGCAAAATTTTATGTAGCCCTGAGAGGCCTGAAAAAGAAGGGAGAGGTTTTTTTCGCAGCGAGCCCGGGCGTACATATCCTCGCGGCGTGCCGCATATAGTTTTGCGAGCAGAAATGATTCCGGATGTTCCCGCCGACTCACGCCTGCGGCGGAGGCGGCGGAGAATAACGGCCGCCGTTTGTGTCAAGCGGCAGATGACGGCGCTCCGGCTAAAAAATTGATGCGGGGAGTGTTGTGCGTGAAGGGGAACATCGAGGAGCGCGCCTGTGAGCTGGCCGTCTATATCATAGAAAACCGGGCGACTGTCCGCGCCGCCGCAAAACAATTCGGCGTGTCCAAATCCACGGTACATAAGGATCTTTCTGAGCGGCTGCCCGCGTATAACAGGACGCTGTATCAGCAGGTCAAGGCCGTCCTCGATCAGAACAAGGCCGAGCGGCATATTCGTGGCGGGATCGCCACGCGCAGAAAATACAAAGGGGAATAGACGAAACAGGACGGGGGGCCGCCGGCACAGCCGGCGGCCCCCCGTCCTGTTTTCTTATTCGGCGAAGAGCTCCCCCGCCGCCTCTTCAAAAGTCGGATGGGGACGGATGATCCCGCCGAGCTCCTTTCCCGTGAGCCCCCGCGCAACGGCGAGGGTGAACTCGGAGACCATGTCCGTGGCGTGCGCGCACATGAGCTGCGCGCCGAGAAGCGCGTCCGTCTCCGCGTCCAGGACGGCCTTGATGAAGCCGCGTTCCTGCAGCGTGAGGACGCTCTTGCCGTTTGCGCCCATGACATATTTCCGCGTCCTGACCGCGCGGCCCTGCGCTTTCGCGGCGGCTTCGTCGAGGCCTACACAGGCGATCTCCGGGTCGGTATAGACGCAGGATGGGACAAGGTCCAGCCGTATGGACGGCGTTTCGCCGCAGAGCAGGGCGGCGAAGACGCGCGCCTGGGCGAAAGCCGCGTGCGCGAGCTGGATGCCGCCCGTCACGTCCCCGATGGCATAGACGCCCGGGAGGCTCGTTTCAAAGGCATCGTTTACGATGAGATAGCCCCGGTTGGTTTGCGGATCCAGGCCGGGCCCGAAAAGACCCTCCGTGTTGGGCCTCCGGCCGGCGGCCAGCAGAACCGCGTCGCCCGCGACCGCCTGCGGCGCGTCCTTCTCCGTATAGGCGCAGAGAAGACCCTCCGGCGTCCCTTCGATCTGTGTGACGCGCGCGCCGGTGTGGATGTCCGCGCCGCGCTTTTTGAGGATCATCTTGAGGTTCTGAGAGATCTCGCGGTCGAAATTCGCGAGCGGACGGTCGAGAGCCTCGAGCACCGTTACGCGCGTGCCGCGCGCGGCGTAGACGGACGCGAGTTCCATGCCGATGACCCCGCCGCCGAGGATGATGAGACGTTCGTAATGCCGCCCCGCGTCGGCAAGGAGGTCGTCACTCGTGAGGACGCCGGGAAGCGCCGCGCCCGGGATGGGGG
>DAOPLW010000216.1:0-2945 GCA_035391945.1 Oscillospiraceae bacterium
ACATGTCCAGACGGATGAGGGACTCCGGCTCGTTGAAGAGGTCCTGCGCGAGGCGCCGCACCAGCTCGGTCTTACCGACGCCGGTGCTGCCCACGAAGATAAAGCTCACGGGCTTGTGCTTCGGGGAGATGCCCACGCGGTTGCGCCGGATCGCGGCGGCCACCGCGGCGACAGCCGCGTCCTGCCCGATGAGGTGCTGCTTCAGACGGTCCTCAAGGTGCGACAGGCGCTCGAATTCCTGCTCCTGGATCCGGCTGGCGGGAATTTTCGTCCAGAGTTCGATGACCCGGGCGAGATTCTCCACCGTGAGCACCGGCACGGGCACGGCGTCGAGCTTCTGCTTTTCAGTGAGCAGGCGCAGCTCCTGGCTGCGCAGGTTCGCCAGGCGTTCGTAAGCCTTCTCGCCCGCGTCCGCCAGCATGACCTCGCGCTCCTTGGCGAGGTCCGCGAGCTCCTTCTCCACCGCCGCCTTGCGCGCGAGGCTCTCGTTTTGCAGGTTCACGTCCGAACACGCCTCGTCGATGAGATCGATGGCCTTATCGGGCAGGAAGCGGTCCGTAATGTAGCGTTCGGACATGGTCACCGCCAGGCGGAGCATCGGCTCCGGGATCTTCACGCCGTGGAATTTTTCGTAATAGGGCGCGACGCCGCGGAGAATCTGCACCGTGTCGTCGACGGACGGCTCGGCCACCACGACGGGCTGGAAGCGGCGCTCGAGCGCGGCGTCCTTCTCGATGTGCTTGCGGTACTCGGCGAAGGTCGTCGCGCCGATGACCTGGATCTCGCCGCGCGAGAGGGCGGGCTTCAAAATGTTCGCGGCGTTCATGGAGCCCTCCGCGTCGCCGGCGCCCACGATGCTGTGGACCTCGTCGATGACGAGGATGATGTTGCCGAGCTTTTTGATCTCCTCGATGAGCCCCTTCATGCGGCTTTCAAATTGGCCGCGGAACTGCGTGCCGGCCACGAGGGCCGTCAGGTCGAGGAGATAGACCTCCTTGTCGCGCAGCTTGTAGGGCACCTGCCCGTCGCGGATGCGCAGGGCCAGGCCCTCGGCGATGGCCGTCTTGCCGACGCCCGGCTCGCCGATGAGGCAGGGATTGTTCTTCTGGCGGCGGTTTAAGATCTGCACGACGCGGTGGAGCTCCTCCTCTCGGCCGACGATGTTGTCGAGCTTCCCCTCCGCCGCGCGGCGGGTGAGCGAAATGCAGTAGCTCTCGAGGAATTTCCGCTTGCCGCGCTTCTCGGGGGTCTTGCCGCCCTGCTCCTGCGTGCCGGCCCCTCCCCCCTCGTCCGGCTGGGGCGCCGCCGCGCCGCCGAAGAGTTTATTGAGAAACGGGAACGTGGCGGTCTTGCCGTCCTCATCCTCGCCGTCATCGTCGTCGCTTTGGGGGACGAGCCCCTCCATGCCCTCGGCACCGCCAAAGGCCGCCATCATTTCATTGGTGAGACCGTCCAGATCCTCGTCCGAGATGCCCATCTTCTGCATCATGTCCTCCACGGGCTTGATGCCGAGCTCCTTGGCGCATTTGAGGCAAAGCCCGTCGTTGATCTGCCGGCCGTTTTCAAGTCTAGTAATAAAGACCACCGCTACATTTTTGTGGCAGCGGGCACACAGTGTAGGCTGCATAGTTTTCTCCTTTTATTGTTGCATTGCGGAAGCGTCAGCCGATCAGGCGCAGCAGGCTGACGGGGTTGGTATCGTTAAACCAGCGCAGGAGCTTCGTCTCATTGACGGCGTCCAGCACGGTCCGGTTCCCCCAGAGGTTCAGAAGCCACACGGCGAGAAACAGGAGGAACACGCCCTTCACCAAGCCGAAGACCGCGCCGCCGGTGTGGTTAAGCGTGCGCAGAACAGGCAGGCGGAAGGCCAGATCCAGCGCGTGGGAGACGATCCAAAGAACGATCAGAATGAGGACGAACGCCGCCACAAAGACCAGCACCGACGCGATGGTCTGGGAAATCTGGGCGACCAACGTCCCCACCGTGGCACTTCCGGCGTCCGTCAGCTTCTCAGAAAAGCCGCGCAGGACGTCCGCCGCAAGGGAATCGGACATCCCCAGTTTCTCCAGAAGCGTCGCACCCTCCTCGGTGCTTTCGATGGACCGTTCCTCCTGGGTCTCTGTGGGGTTTTCCGTCTCGCCCCAGGCGGAATCGACGGCCGCCTCGACGGAGGCGGAGATGCGCGGCTGGAGCCACGCGCCCACCGTGGGGGAAAGCTGCCGGGAGGCAAAGCCGGCGCCGGCCAGCGCGATGAGGACGCCGGCCAGGCCCACGAGGCTGAGCACCAGCCCGCGCTTCCCGTCCAGAAGGATGAAGAAGAGCAGAATGGCCGCCACGGCAACGTCGAGCAGGATCGGTAACGTAAGTATGTTCATGACGCCACTCCTTATGTAGAAACCGCTTATGGAACATAGATCCGCGCGCTGTCCGCGCCGATGAGGACGGCCGTGCCGTCCGAGCGCATGAGCGCGCTGCGGGCATTGTCGGTGCCCTGCAGCTGGCTATACAAGGTAAGATCGCGGGTATAGATATCCAGGCGGTCGGCAAAAAGCGCCGCAACATAGCGGCCCGCGGCCGACACGTCCAGAAGTTCCTCCGTGAGCTGCACTTCGCCCAGCGTCTCTCCCGCTTCGTCCACGGTCACGAGCCTTCCCAGGCTCCCGGCCTTGTATTTGCTGGTCGCCAGCGCCACAAAGCCGTCGCCCCCGAGGGAGAATCCGCGGAACGTTTCGCGGTTGTACCCGTAAACGGAGAGTTCCCCGCCGGGTTCGTAGAAGACCGTCTCCGTCTCGCAGACGGCGCAGAAGGTGTCGCCCAGGGTCCCGAGCTGCAGGACGACGCGGTCGCCGAGGCTCGTCTCCCCGAGCTTATCGCCGTCGGCGAGGCGGTAGCGGACGAGCGTGCTCTCAAACGTGCCGTCCGTCTGCCCGATGGTGACCGCCGCA
>DAOPLW010000217.1:0-2905 GCA_035391945.1 Oscillospiraceae bacterium
CCAGAAGATCGCACTCGTCCGGCGTAAAGCCGGCAAGGCCCGTCCGGAGGTAGCGAAACATGTCCTCATATTCCCAGCCGCCCGTGACCGCGTCGAGGGCGGAAGTGATCAGCGTGGGAAGCGGTTTTTGCAAAAAATCCGTCCGGCGGCTCAAATAGACCGGCACGCCGTAACGCGGGAAGACGCTCTCCACGAGATCCTCGTAGTCGGAAAAGCCCCGGGCGCACACGGCGATCTCCCGCCAGCGCGCGCCCTCCTCCGCAAGGCCCCGGATGGCGGCGGCCGCCGTCTCGACCTCGCTCATGGGGCCAAGGGCGCACACGAGGCGGACCGCCCCGCCGGACGGCGCCGGTTCCGCGGCAGGGGAGAAGAGGTTCTCCTCCAGATGCCGCAGGGCCGCGGGGCGGTTTTCTTCCGCCGGAAAGTACCGGACCGCGCTGCGCGCGCCCCGCCTGTCCGCCATGGCCAGGAGCTGGTGCGCCGTGCGCCGGGCCGGCGCGAAAACATCCTCCTCGTCTCCGGAAAGGGAATCGCAGACGAGGGCGGCCGTGACGCTCTCCGCCTGGCGGAGCATCTGCTCGATCACCCGCCGCTCCTGCGGGGTAAAGTCCGTAAAGCCGCCGAGATAGACCTCCGCGCCGGCGGCGAAATCGCAGGTTTCGAGCGCTTCGGACAGCTTTGTCAGGCGGTCGCGCGGGTCGAGCGTGCCGGAGGCGGTAAGCGCGGCGTAGGAGCCGCAGAGGAGGCCCAGGTCGTAGAGCTTGTCGCCGTCGGCTCCTCCCTCCTCCTCCCCGGAGCGCATCAGTTCCTCCGGCGCGATGCCGTAGGCCGCCAGCTCGTCCGCCGTGTCCACGAGGCCCTGGAGAAACGCGCTGCGCCGCGAGGCCGCGCCGTAAAAGCGCAGGCTCCCCTCCGCCAGGCGCCAGGCGCGGTGCATGACGAGCAGGCGCCCGCTCGCGTCGAGCGTCCGGTCGGCAAGGCCGCCCGCGAGGGCGAAAACGCGGCTGGCCAGCCTCGTGAAGCTCAGAACCTCGGCAAAAAGGGACGCGGAGTCCCCTCCCGCCGCGCAGAGCCTGCGCTCGGCCTCGTGGGAATTCTGCTCGGGAACGAGGAGGATCGCCCGGTTTCCGCGCGAGCGCGCGGAGACGGCCAGGCGCAGGATCTCGCCGTCAAGGTCCGCGTGCGCGCGGCCCAGCGCGAGCGTCAGCACGGCGTAGCCCTCCCTTCCATATACTGTCTTAAAACCATGACTTCATCTTAGCACATCCGGCGAAGCTTGACAATTGACAAGGGACAAAGGTCCCTCTGCGGCGGATTTTGTTCAAAATTGCCATTGACAGCGCGCGGGTGAATTCTTTATAATGCTTTCAATAAAAGCGATGACGGAGAGAAGTAGTCTCGGATTTCGCGCACAGGGAGCGGGGATTGAAGTGGGAACCCCGCGGCAGAGCCGAGAGGAATAACACTTCCGAGCTGCACAGCCGAAATCCTGCGGGAGAGTAGGTGCGCCGTGGGTCCCCCGTTACGGGACAGGGCTTCGATGGTGAGCCTCATGGAAATTATGAGTCGAACTGTTCGCGAGCCTCAAAGGCGGCCGGAAACGGCAAGTTAGGTGGCACCGCGGATCGGACAGCGATTCGTCCTAAAAATTTAGGACGTCGCTGTCTTTTGTTTTACCAGCGCATCTGGAAAAACAGGTCCGAGGGAGGCCATTTTTATGTGTTCGATTTTTGGTTACACGGCGAAAGACATCCCCATGCACATCCTCGCGGAGGAATTTTCCAAATCCAAGGAGCGCGGACCGGACATGACGCGCATGGAGGAGACGCCCTCCGGCGTTCTGGGCTACCACCGGCTGGCGATCATGGGGCTTGACGAAACGGGCATGCAGCCCTTCGCGCTCGGGGCCGACCGGCTGGTCTGCAACGGCGAAATCTACGCTTTCCGTCCGCTGCGCGACGCGCTCGCGGAGAAATACGAATTTCGCAGCGGCTCGGACTGCGAGATTCTCCTCCCCCTCTGGCGGGAACACGGCCCGGAGATGTTCAAAATGCTCGACGCGGAGTTCGCGCTGCTCCTCTACGACGCGGAGCGCGACCGCCTCATCGCGGCGCGCGACCCCATCGGCATCCGCCCGCTCTATTACGGCTACAGCGAGAGCGGACACATTCTCTTCTCCAGCGAGGCGCGCTGCCTCGTGGGGCTCACCTCCCGCGTGTCGCCCTTCCCGCCCGGCTGCTGGTACGACGGCGAGCGCTTCGTCCGCTACCGCGACCTGACGGAGGTCGAAGCGCCCGTGGCGGACGATCTGGACACGGTCTGCGAGAACATCCGCTCGCTCCTGATCCAGGGCATCGTCAAGCGCCTGGACGCGGACGCGCCGGTCGGCTTCCTCCTCTCGGGGGGGCTTGACAGTTCGCTCGTGTGCGCCGTGGCCGCGTCCGTCTCCGAAAAGCCCATCCGCACCTTTGCCATCGGCATGCGCGAGGACGCCATCGACCTCAAGTACGCCCGCCAGACGGCGGAGTACCTGAAGAGCGACCACACCGAGGTCGTCGTCTCGCCCGAGGACATCCTCGCGGCCGTGGAGCCGGTCATCGCGCGCCTGGGCACCTGGGACATCACCACCGTGCGCGCGAGCATCGGCATGTACCTCGTCTGCCGCTATATCCATGAGCACACGGACATCCGCGTGCTCCTCACGGGCGAAATTTCCGACGAGCTCTTCGGCTACAAGTACACGGACTTCGCCCCCTCCGCCGAAGCCTTCCAGCAGGAGGCGGAAAAGCGGCTGCGCGAACTGCACATGTACGACGTGCTGCGCGCCGACCGCTGCATCGCGGATAACGCCCTCGAGGCGCGCGTGCCCTTCGGCGACCTGGCGTTCGTCTCCTACGTCATGTCG
>DAOPLW010000218.1:0-2897 GCA_035391945.1 Oscillospiraceae bacterium
CTCCTGGAGGAAGATGCGCTTATAGTGGTTGTACACGGCCACGGAGAGCGCGACCTTCGCATCCTCCTGACCGATGACGTAGCCGTCCAGATATTCCTTGATCTCCTTGGGCACAGGCACCGGTCCGGCCGGCTGGATCTCCTTGGGGGAAAACGCCATCTGCGGCGACGGCGCGCCCGGCGTCCGCGCGCTGCGGTCCTTGTGGGGGCGTCCCTCGTCTAAAATCGTCATGCACAGGTGGACGCATTCGTCGCAGATGTTGGCCCCCGGTCCGGCGATGATACGGGAGACCTGCTCCTGCGGCTTTCCGCAGAAGGAACAGCGTACGGTTTTTTTCTCGTCGTTTTTCACGGTTTACCTCTTGTCCAGGACCTTGTCAATCAGGCCGTAGTCGAGCGCCTCCTGTGCGTTCATGAAATTGTCGCGTTCACAGTCGGCTGTTACCTGTTCCACACTCTTTCCGGTGTTTTTTGCCAGAATCTCGTTCATGCGCCGCTTGATGATTTCCATCCTGCGGGCCTGGATCTGGATGTCGGTAGCCTGTCCCTGCGCGCCGCCGGAGGGCTGGTGGATCATAATCTCGGAGTTGGGCAGCGCGATGCGCTTGCCCTTTGTGCCGGCGGCGAGAAGAAACGCCGCCATGCTCGCGCACATGCCGATGCAGATGGTGGAAACGTCCGCCTTGATGTACTGCATCGTGTCATAGATGGCCATGCCGGCGGTGATGGAACCGCCGGGGCTGTTGATATAGAACTGGATGTCACGGTCGGGGTCCTGCGCCTCCAGGTACAGAAGCTGCGCCACGACAAGGCTCGCGGTGGTGTCGTTCACCTCTTCGGAGAGGAAAACGATCCGGTCGTTGAGCAGACGGGAAAAAATATCGTAGGAGCGCTCGCCGCGGTTGGTCTGCTCCACGACATACGGTACCAGACTCATTTGAAATCATGCCTCCTTCGGGTCGATCGGACACGGCGCCTGACGGCGCCATGCGGAATCCATTATGGACACCGGAGCGGAACCTTATTCCGCCCGGGCTTCTTCGACGGATTCCTCTTTTTTTGCCGCTTTTTTCGGCTGCGCCGGCGCGTCTTCGCCGGCAGCGTCGGTCTTCTTCGTCTTTCTGGGTTTCTTGGCGGGCTTTTCTTCGGCGGTCTCCTCCGCTTTCTCTTCCGGCGTTTCCTCCGGCGCGGTCTCGACGCCCGTTTCCACAATCAGCTTCGCGGCGTTGCGGAGCTTCAGGTCCTGCGCGATCTCCTCGGCCGCGACCACGTCGCGCACGCGCTTTTCGGGGATCTGGTACATCTCGGCGATCTTCTTATATTCCGCTTCGATCTCCTCTGCGGGAATCTCCATCTGCTCCGCGTCCACGACGGCGGAGAGAGCGACCTCGGTGCGCACCTGGCCGAGCGCGGTCTCACGCAGATTTTTCCGGAGATCGGAGAGCTCCATGTTCATCATTTTGAGGTACTGGTCGAATGCGATCCCCTGCCCGGCGATCTGGCGGGCGTAATCGTCGATGATCTTGTCGAGCTGGAGCTCGACCATGACCTCGGGGATCTCGGTCTCCATATGATCAAGCACGCGCTGCATGAGCGCTCCCTCGTAGACCTTTTTGCTGCTCTCGGCCTTGCGCTCGGCTACCTTCTTTTTCAGGTCCTCCCTGAACGCCTCCAGCGTCTCGAACTCAGAGACATCCTTGGCGAATTCGTCGTCGAGTTCCGGTTCGACCTTCTCGCGCACCTCGTGGAGCTTCACCTGGAAGACGACGGGCGCTCCCGCCAGCTCCTCCGCGTGGTAATGCTCAGGGAACGTGAGATGCAGTTCCTTGTCCTCGCCGGCGCTCAGGCCGACGAGCTGCTCCTCAAAGCCGGGGATAAAGTTCCCGGAACCGATGTCGAGCGTATATTTTTCGGCCTTGCCGCCCTCGAAGGGCACGCCGTCCTTGAAGCCTTCGTAGTCGATGAGGACCTGGTCGCCGTCCTTCACCGCACGCTCGACGGTCTTGATGGTGCTTGCGCGCTCAATGTAAGGGCGAAGCGCGTCGGCAAGGTCGGCGTCCGTCACCTCCACGGGCGGGCGGACGGCGGAAAGTCCCTTGTACTGCCCGAGTTTCACTTCGGGATAGAGGGCATACGTGGCTTTGAAGGTCAGGCCGTCCTCTTTCGTCAGGTTCTCCATCTCGACGGAGGGGTGGCCGACCGTGCGGAGGTTTTCGCTCTTCACGGCGTCCTGGAGCGCCTGCGGATAGCAGAGCTCCACCGCGTCTTCGTAAAACATCTGGGGCCCGTACATGGCCTCGATGACCTTGCGGGGCGCCTTGCCGCGGCGGAAGCCCGGGACATTGATCTTGTTCTTGTTCTTCCTATATGCCTGCTCCACGGCGGCCTCGAATTCTTCGGGCCCAACCGAAACCAGCAGCTCCACCTGACCGTGTTCTTTCTTTTCCACGTTCTTTACGCTCATCTGACTTCTTCCTCCTGTTTTCCTGCGCTTGGTCCGTCCGGTGCGCTTATAAATTTCGCACAAGACTGCATCTTATATATTCTATCAGATGGGACCTGAGATTTCCAGCATTATTTTTAGAATATTTCGTTAATTTTAAGCGGCTTAAAGTCCAGATAATCCGCAGAGACCATCGTATAGTCAATCTTTCCGCGCAGCCCTTCCAGCGCAATGTGGTGCGCGGGCCCGTGGAGATGCCCGTAAAAGCAGCGGCGGACGCCGAAGCGCTCCATGAGCGTGTGGTGGCTCAGTTCGGCCAGGGCGTGCGGGTCGGCAACGATGCGTCGCAGGAAGTCCAGGTCGTGCTCGCCATACATGCGGCCGAAGTTCGGCCCGGTCAGCTGGTGCGACATGCCGCCGGTGCCGAAGATCACCACCTTCAGGTCGCGGTCGAA
>DAOPLW010000219.1:0-2882 GCA_035391945.1 Oscillospiraceae bacterium
GACCGTGCCGCTCGTGGCGCTTACGGCGTCCGGCGTGGTGCTGGCCCTCTGTTCCAACCAGCTCATCGCGTTTTTGCAGCTGGTCGGCGGCGGAATTCTGTAGGGGAGGAGGGGAACCATGGGATCTTTTCTGCTTTTGTTCCTTGTCTTGTGCCCGATATTGGCGTCCTTTGCCCTCTTTCCGCTGCGGCGCCTGGGTAAGAAATACCGCGACGCGCTGGTCCTTGCGGTTCCCGCGGCGGAGCTTTTCGGCGCGCTGCTTCTCATATTCCTGCCCGCGTCGGCCGTGCTGCCGGGCGTCTGCGGCCTGGGGCTCGGGTTCGTCTCCGGGAGCCTGCGCAGCCTGCTCGCGCTTGTCACCGCGTTCATGTGGATGATGACGGCGCTCAGCTGCCCGGAATATCTGGCGAAAAGCGAAAATACCAGCAACCGCTTCTATCTGTTCTATCTCATTACGCTCGGGGCCCTCATGGGCGTGTTCCTGGCCGCCGACCTCTATACGCTCTTTATCTTCTTCGAGATCATGTCCTTCGCTTCCTATGTCTGGGTTGTCCAGAACGAGACGAAGGACGCGATTCTGGCCGGAAGCACTTATCTGGCCGTGGCCGTGCTCGGCGGCATGGTCCTCCTTGTGGGACTCTTCCTCCTCTGGCATCTCTTCGGGACGCTTGAAATCAGCGCGCTCGGCCCGTTGGCGGCCGCGCTTCCGGCGGGGGAGCGGCCCATGCTCACGGCGGCGGGCTTCCTGTGTCTCTTTGGGTTCGGAGCAAAAGCGGGCGTTTATCCGCTCCACATCTGGCTTCCCCGGGCGCACCCCGTGGCGCCGGCGCCCGCCTCGGCGCTTCTCTCCGGCATCCTGACGAAGAGCGGCATTTTCGGGATTCTGGTGATTTCCCGCAATCTCTTTCTTGCGGACGCGGACTGGAACACGGTTCTTCTGGTGCTCTCGCTTATCACGATGCTTCTCGGCGCGCTCCTGGCGCTTTTCTCGGTCAATCTCAAGCGGACGCTGGCATGTTCGTCGGTGTCGCAGATCGGGTTTATCCTCTCCGGGATCGCCATGCAGGGCTTTCTGGGGGAGGAGAACGCGCTGGCGGCTTCGGGCACGGTTCTCCACATGCTCAACCACTCGCTCATCAAGCTCGTACTTTTCATGGTGTCCGGCGTGGTGTATTTGGGCGTGCATTCGCTCGACCTGAACGTCATAAGAGGCTGGGGACGCGACAAACCGTTTCTCAAAGCGGTCTTTCTTGTCGGCGCGGCTTCGATCTGCGGCATTCCGCTCTCCTCCGGCTATATCAGCAAAACGCTGCTCCATGAAAGCATCGTGGAGTATATGCACCACCTGGGGCACGGGATTTCCACGGGACTCTTCCAGGGCGCAGAGTGGATCTTTCTTTTAACCGGCGGCCTCACGGTCGCCTATATGACCAAACTCTTTGTGGCCATCTTCATTGAGCCCAGACCCGCCGAGGGGCACGCGGCGCCGCCGCGTTACATGGGAGCCCCCACACGGTTCGCGCTCGGCTGCGGCGCGCTGGTGCTTCTGGTTTTGGGCCTGACGCCGTCCTTTACGATGGAACCCGTCGGCGTATGGGCGGCGCGCTTTCTGGAAGCCGGCCATCTGGAGGAGACGCTGCACTATTTCTCCCTGACGAACCTGAAGGGCGCGGCGATCTCCATCGCCATCGGCGCGGCGGTTTACGTGTTTGTGGTCCGCAGGTTCCTTCGCGTGGAACGGGACGGGGAGATTTCGTACCCCAGATGCTGGCCCAAGGTGCTGGACCTGGAGTGGCTGGTCTACCGGCCGGCGCTGCGCGGCCTGAGCTTCTTCGGCGCGGTCTGCGCGCGCCTGGCTGCCTCCGTCGGGGACTTCATCGTCTTCCTCGGCGGGAAACTCCTCTTCCTGCGCGCGCCCGGGATTTTCGTACCGAAGCAAAATGAGAATTTCGGCGCCTACGAAAGGCAGCCGGATTCTTCCCTGGTGAAGGAGACCTTCTCCTTTAACCTCATGATTTCCGGCCTGGGCCTCATCATCATGCTCCTCTATGTCCTCCTGCAGTGACGGCTCCGCCCTCCCGGCATGATACCGGGGACGGCTGAGCGGGGCTTTAAGTTTACATAATTTAACACCCACCTCATCCGAGGGGGTTCGGGAAAAAAGAAAACGGGAAAGGCAAACCGTCGGTTTGCCTTTCCCGTTTTTTTAAACCGTTTCCGGGGCCGTTTCGCACCGGTTCCCAAAACGCGTTGCAGCCTGCCAAGAAAGCCTCCGGGTTCCTTCTGCGGGCCGGCGCACCCGTGAGGGTGCGCTTTTTCCGCCTGCTTTGACCGGGAAGATGGGTCGGGCGGACCGGCGCCCGGATCCCGCGGGATGAAGCCTCGTTTCCCGATCCGTCATACGGGCGTAGCGCCAAAAAGAAGCGCCGGGAGGGACCGCACCGTTCGGCCGCTTGACTTCTTCCGGCGGGAGGAATAGGATAACCGTTACCGGCACAACCATATTAGGCAGCGTCCCCTGGGGAGGAGCACGTTGCGTGGTATCGACCGATTGTGGGAGGAAAGCAATGTGATGAATACCGGGGGTGAGACGGAAAGAAAAGCGGCAGAGCATACAGAAGGGTTTTTGCAGGACCCGTTTGAAACGGATGGGGATTTTGAGGTGTTTGGAATGAAAAAGAACGTCCTGGTGTTGGTGCTGCAACAATACGAAAAGCTGGAAAAGCTGCTTGCCGAACTGAACCGTGCGGGGATCAAGGGCGCGACGGTCGTCCATTCGGCGGGCATGGTACAGGCGCTTTCTCATGAGACCGACGCGATCCTGGGCTCTCTGCGCGCGGTCCTCAACCCGGAGCGGGAGAGCAACCGCACCATTTTTATTC
>DAOPLW010000220.1:0-2881 GCA_035391945.1 Oscillospiraceae bacterium
GCGCGCAAGGACGATCTGGCCATCTGGCTGGTGCGCGGGATGGGCCTCTCGGTGCAGGCGGGCCTGCGCAAAAGCGCCTCGCTCTCCTTCGCGGACGCCGGCGACATCACGGCGGCGAGCCTTCCCTATATCGCCTTTCTGACCGAGAAGGGCATCGTCACCGGCGACGATTCGAACCAGTTCCTGCCCGCTTCCAAGGTGCAGCGCGCGGTGATGGCGGCCATGCTCTCCCGCGCGGCGCAGTATCTGGAGACCTCCGCCGCCGCGCCGGAACTGCCGGAACTGACCGACTATACCTTTGCCGCGGGCGTCGTTCAGGCGGTCGAGGAGACCTCCGCTGGTCTCACGGTCACGCTCTCCGCCGGCGGCACGGAGGAGGACTACGCCGTGCCGGCCTCCGCCGCCGTGTATCAGGACGGCCTTCTCGCCGGCGCGGACGCGGTTGCCTCCGGCTTTTTCGCCCGCCTGCGCTATGACGACGCCGGCGCGGTTGCGCGCGTCGATCTCTATACCAAAACCACCGTCGCGGGCACCGTTTCGGACGCTTCCGAGACGAGCGTCACGGTAAACGGCACCGCCTATGCGATCGGCCGTCTGACGCAGGTCACGGCGGGCGGCAAGACGGGCGATGGATCTCTCATCGACGGGGACGTCTCCTACCGCTATGCCGTGTGCCTCACGGACGCGGCCGGAAGCCTCCTCTCCGTGACCCTCACGGGCGCGGAGACGCAGAGCGAGGGCCTCGTCTCGGTCTATTACGACACGCTCTATCTCACCGGGATCGACAACGTGACCCGCCCGCTGGAGACGACGTCCTCCACCACCTGCACCGTCGACGGCAAGACGGCCAAACCGGCCGCGCTCGACGGCCTTTACGCGACAGTGACCCTGGATGCGTCCGACGGCACCGTCTCCGCGCTCACGGCCGACACGGATACGACGTGGGTCTCCGGCGTCTACCGGGCGCTCACCGCCTCCGGCAGCGAGACGGCAATCCAGTTTTACGATCCGCTGACGCAGGACATTACCATTTATCTGCAGGTTACGGACGGCTGTACCGTAACTTACGAGGGCGCGAGCACGGAGCTCAGCGTCCTTTCCGCCAACGCGCCGGGGATTCTGACTCTTCAGGACGGCAAGGCGGCGACCTTCACCGCCTACAGCGCGACCGGCAGCTTCACGGGCACGGTTTCCTCCGTTCGTCTGGGCGATCCTATTCTCGTGACCCTCGACGTGGACGGCGATGAGCGCGTGCTGGTCCTCTCGCCCGAGGACCTCCCCACGGTGAAGCTGGACGGGAGCACGTCCACCGTCGACCGCATCGCCGCGGGCGACGAGGTGACTGTTACGGTATCCTCCGGCGTGGTGAGCAGCCTCGCGACGAGCGCGGCGACCACCGAGGCCTCCGGCACCGCCGTGCGCATCGTCTACGAGGTGAGCGGCGCGTATCTCTACCTGGCCGACGAAGACGGGGACGAAACGGCCTACCGGCTTGCCGGGAGCTACACGGTCCAGTACGGCACGAAGACGGTCGACCTGACCGCGGTCCTGGGCGGCGAGGTGACGCTCACGCTCGCCGGCGGGAAAGTGACGGGCATCCTCCTCACGGCCTACGCCACGGGCGACGACGAGAGCGCCTCGGGCGAACTCTCGGGGACGGTGCTCTTCGTCAATACAGCGGAGAAGTACCTCCTCGTGGAGACGGCGAGCGGCACCGTCACCGTGAACGTTACGAGCTCGACCAAATACCTTGACACCGGCGGCAGCACGCTCTCACTCTCCTCCGTCAAGGCGCTGGACAAAATACAGGCCTACGGGACCTACTCCGTCGGCACGTTTTCCGCCACGCTCGTTCTGGTCCTCTAAACGGTGCCGGCACGGGCACCCGGGCCACTCCTCGCGGCCGATTCTCCGCCGCGCCGCTTTCCTTTGCAGTGAACCGATCGTTCCTGCGGGAGGGCGTACCGCCCGGCAATAATCGCCCCGCAGGCCGAAGCTTCCGATCCGTGTCAGCACTATACTTAAAAAATGTCGATCTTTTGAAAAAAGGGGAGAGGCAGCTGCCTCTCCCCTTTTTGATTCTACTGTGCGCCGCGCCTCAGGCGATGCAGTGTTCCACCTGGGAGTCCTCCGCGGGATCCTCCGGCGCGAAGATCGTCTGCGCCGGCGAAGGGTCCTCCGTTTCCGGCTGCGCGGCCTCCGCCTCCGGCGGGGCAGCTTCGCCGTCCAGGCGGGAGAGGAGAGTCTCGTTTTCGTGGAAGCACGCGGCGATGAGCTCCGCCGTCTCCTGCAGCCGCTGCGCAGCCTCCACCGCGCCGTACCGGGAGAGGGAGCGCATGCGCGCCGCGTCGCGGACGATGCGCGTCTCCCGTCTGTGGGATTTCTCCCGGGCTTCGGCATAGAGGCGCGAGAGCGCATCATACTCCGCGGTGAGCGCGTCCAGCCGCGCGGAGAGCTGCTTGTTTTTCTGCCGGACGGCCAGAAGCTGCGCCTCCGCCTCGCTGCTCTCCCGCGAAGCCGCGATGAGCTGCGCGCGCAGGTGCTCGGCCGCCTGCGCGCCGGAGGAAGCGCGCAGGCTCTCGATGGCGGCGGCGTCCTGCGCCTGCCGCGCGAGGGCCGCCTGCTCCCGGCGCTCGGTCTCCCGGAGCTTTTCCTGCGCGGCGGCGAGCCTGTCCTGCATGCCGGAAAGAGCAGCCTTGTCCCGCGCGGTTTCCGCAGCTCGTTCCTCGAGCTGCGCCTCAAGGGTGCACCGCTCCTCCTCGCGCGCCGTCTTTTCCGCCTCCAGAGCGGCCCGGAGCTCCTCCAGGGCCGCTTTCTGTTCCTTGAGGCAGGAGGTGACCTCGGCCGGGTCGAAACCGTGCAGCACCTTCCGGAATCGGGT
>DAOPLW010000221.1:0-2842 GCA_035391945.1 Oscillospiraceae bacterium
GGCCGTCTGGTAATAGAACTGCACCTGCGGTGCGGTGTATGTCTGGTCCCCGATGGTGATGGCGGTCACCCGGCGCTGGATGATGCCGGTGTTGTAGACCAGCAGCACCACGAACGCAAGGCAGAGCACGACGGTCAGCCCGGCATACAGCAGCTTGGAATTTTTGTCTTTCTTATTCTGCGCCGACAGACGCATCTGCTTGTCCGACATACCGGTCGCGAGCCCCTCCGTGCGCTTGTTTTTTCCATGGAATGCGCTCATTTTTCTTCCTCCCGACTCCCGTAATCCGCCGGAGTCCGCCGCCGGAGGCGGACGGAATCCATTACGCCAAGGAATTATATCGAATTGTTCGGCTTTATGCAAGCAAAAAAAGAGGACACCCCCGGTTTATTTACAGAAAATTCACCGAAGATGTCCGTTGTTGTCCCCGCGCCGGCCGTGCGAACCCATTTATAACCTGCACAAAATGGCAGGTGGGTCGCCTCTGCGCCGCTTCTGCGCTTCCAACATCCGCCCGGAGGGCGGGAGGCCTGCGCGCCACGGTGCAAGTCCGGCATCCCAAGGTAACAATGTGGGTTTAAAAAGGCCCGTCACGCACCGCGCAGGGAGTAGCGGTTTATCAGGTATCGTTTTCCTCTTCGTCTTCGTCGGCAAAGAGGATCTCCATAAATTTGGCGTAGACCGCCTCGAGTTCCTCGTCGGAGTCGAGCGTGGAGAGCTGCTCCTCGCCGTCCGCCTGGATGACTTTCAGGAGGATGATGCCGGTGTCGTCCGTATCGTGGTCCTCCTCGCCGTCCGCGTCCTCGGTGGGAAGAAAGGCCATATAGGTCTCGCCGTTATACTCGATCGTGTCCAGGTGCTCCAGTTCAAATTCATTCCCGTCCTCATCCGTGAGGGTGATGAAATTGGCCCCGAAATCGTCTGCCATAATGGCCTCCCCAGCCCTGTGGGCGCTTCTCTTTCTTGTGATTATTCTACAACAAGGTTGCGCAAAATGCAAGCGTAATATTATGCCGGAAAAGCGGTGCCGTCGCGCTCCGGCCGGAAAAGCGCGGCCCGGTTCCGCCCGGCAGCGGACGCTTGCACATTGGCCCCGCATGTGCTATGATATGTGCTGCTATCCATCTTTCCATCCACCCGCTGCATCGGAGGTGCTTTTTCTTGGCAGAGGACCGCAAACGCGGGAAACGCCCGCGCCGGGATACGCTGCGGAAGGTCGGCAGGATCGTCGGTACGATCCTGCTCATCGGCCTTACCACCTGCGTGCTCCTGGCCTGCTTTGCCGCTGTGTATATCAAGACCGCCATCATGCCCCAGGCCGATCTGGACCTGGGCGATTTCGACGTCAACCAGACCACGGTCATCTATTACACGGACAAGGAGACCGGGGACGCGAAGGAGCTTCAGACGCTCTACAGCGACGAAAACCGCATCTGGGTCAACTACGAGGACCTGCCGCCCTATCTGGAGAAGGCGGCCGTCGCGATTGAGGACAAGCGTTTCTACAAGCACAACGGCGTGGACCTCTACCGCACCGCCGGCGCGTTTGTCAACATGTTCCTCGGCCTGAAAGAGGACTTTGGCGCCTCGACGATCACCCAGCAGCTCATCAAGAACCTCACCGGCTACGACGAGGTCACCGTCAAGCGCAAGGTCATCGAGATCTTCCGCGCCCTGGAGTTCGACCGCACCCACTCGAAGGAGGAGACCATCGAGTGGTACCTCAACTACATCTATCTCGGCGAGGGCTGCCGCGGCGTCTACACCGCCTCGTACACCTACTTTGGCAAGAACGTCTCCGACCTCGACCTGGCCGAGTGCGCCTCGCTCATCGCCATCACGAATAACCCCTCCATCTATTCCCCCTATGTCAGCCGCGACCGCAACAAGACCCGGCAGGAAACCATTCTCGCCACGATGCTCGAGGAAGGATACATCACGCAGGAGCAGCATGACCAGGCCGTCGCCGAGGAGCTCACCTTCCAGCGCGGCGAGGACGAGGACCGGCAGGCGGTCGTCTACTCCTGGTACGTCGACGAAGTGATCCGCGACGTGACGAACGATCTTCAGGAGGAGAAGGGCATCTCCGAGGAGGCCGCCTCGCGCCTTCTCTATTCCGGCGGCTACAAAATATACTGCTGCATCGACCCGGAGATCCAGGCCGCCGTCGATGAGGTGTATAACGACACCGCGAACCTCCCCTATACCTCCAAAACCGGCCAGCAGATGCAGTCCGGCATCGTGATCATGGACTACGACGGGAACGTGGTGGCCATGGCGGGCGGCATGGGCGAAAAGAGCGGGAGCCTGCTCTTCAATATAGCCACCCGCAGCACCCGGCCGCCCGGGTCGGCCATTAAGCCCCTCTCCGTCTACGTGCCGGCTCTGGACATGGGTCTTATCACGCCCGCGACCGTCTACGACGACTCCCCCGTCCAGCTTCTGGACGGCAAGCTCTGGCCTGTCAACTCCTTCGGCTACTACCGGGGGCTCACGACCGTCTACGAGGCGCTGGAGGACTCGGTCAACACCGTCGCCGTGCGCGTGCTGCAGGACGTGACGGTCTACTCCTCCTATGAGTACCTGCACGACCGCTTCGGCATCACCTCCATCGTCGCGCAGCGGGAGGTAAACGGTCAGGTAAAGAGCGACCTGTCGCTCGCCCCGCTCGCCATGGGCGGCCTCACGGACGGCATCACGCCGCTGGAAATGACCGCGGCCTACGCCACCTTCGGCAACAACGGCGTCTACAACAGTCCGCGCACCTACTCGCTGGTGCTTGACAGCAACGGCGCCACGGTTCTGGAAAAGGAATCGGAGAGCCGCGTTGCCATCAAGGAAA